>SHUN01000069.1 GCA_009697495.1 Bryobacterales bacterium
GATTTGCGGGTGCATTTTGGATTGGGGGCGGCTTCCGAAGCTGATTTGGAAATACGCTGGCCGAGCGGAGTTGTCGATACACATTTACAGGTGAAGGCGAATCAAGTGTTTATCGCCGTGGAGGGGAAGGGCTCATAGAGCGGAGGCGCTGGGCTTGCGCGGCGTCGAGTTTTTTCTTTACTTCGGCGGCTTGCGCGAATAGTTTTCTTGCCGCCTCGCGGTCGCCTTGCTGTTGTTTGATTTGGGCGAGCGTGTTGAAGGGGCCAGGAGTTTCGGGGTTGAGTCGAATGGCTTCTTCGAGGGCATTGGCGGCTTCGGCGAGTTCGCCTTTTTGCTTGAGGGCGGTGCCGAGCATGTAGTGGGCTTCGGCGTAGTTGGGACGTTTGGCGATGGCGGCGCGCATGGCGTCGGCGGATTCGTCGATGTCGCCGTTCTGCCAGCACGTAATGCCGAGGGTGTAGTGGGCCTCGGCCATTTCCGGATCGAAGCGCAGGGCTTCGCGGAAGGCTTTTTTGGCAGCTTCGAGCTGGTCCTTTTGCTTTAGCGCGAGGCCGAGGTTGTAATGGATGACGGCGTCTTCGGGATGCTGCTTGACGAGGGTTTGGAAGTGAGTGAGGGCTTCGTCGTAATTGCTGGACTGGAGGTGAGCATAGCCGATGTTGATTTGCGCCATGCGATTGGCGGGGTCTTGCCGGAGGATTTGCCGAAACTGGGCGAGGCCTTCCTGAGCCATGCCGAGATCGACGAGCATGAAGCCGAAATTGTTGCGGTATTCGGTGTCGGTTGGCTTCAGTTGGACGGCTTTTTGGTAGGCGTTCCGGGCGGCTTTCAGGTCGCCTTTCTTCTGTTCAAGGACGCCGATGAGATTCCAGAGATCGGCACGTGTGCCGCCGGTTTTGGCTTCGGTTAAGGCGTCCTTTTCGTTGCCGGTTTCCGAGAGCATGGTGGCGAGGCGGAAGCGGTATTCGGTGTTGGCGGGGGCGAGTTTCGCGGCCTCGCGCATTGCGATTATGGCGCGGGCGGCATCCTTGGCCAGCCAGAGCGCGACGCCCAGATGGTAGTGGGCGGGGGCGTAGCGCGGGTTGAGGCGGATGGCGTGTTCGAAGTGGGGAATGGCGTCGGATTGACGGCCCTGGACGGCGAGGAGAAAGCCGATTTCGTCGCGGAGATCGGCGGCGTTCGGCTCTAAAACGGCGGCGCGCTCAAAGGCCGCGAGTGCGCCGATGGCGTCCCCTTTGGCTTTGAGCGCGTTGCCTTCCACTCGCGGTTGGGCGGCGAGTAAACCCGCCGCCATGGCTAGTGTTAACAGCTTCATTGCTTCACTAGTTTTCTCTGACCGCGAGGACCGCTCCCTTACGGTCGCGGCTCGGTAACGCCAAATCGCGGCTCGGTAACGCCAAATCGCGGCTCGGTAACGCCAAATCGAACGAATTCAAGCAGTCGAACATTAGAATGCGTACTTCAGTGCCATCTGCCACTGCCGCGGAACATAGGCGGGGAACGCGCCGAAGATGCGGCCGGCTTGCCCAGGGCAATCGACGCAGGAGTTCGGATTGGCCAAGTTGGTGTGGTTGGTGAAATTGAAGGCTTCGGCGCGGAACTGGATGGTGTGGCCTTCACGAACCCGGAAGGTTTTGAAGAACGACATGTCGAGCTGGCCGAAATTGGGGCCGACAATCTGGTTGCGGCCGACGGTGCCAAACTTCGCGCGCTGCGGACGTTGCCAGGGGCCGTCGATCTGACCGTTGGCGGTAAGGGGCGCGCTGGCGGTCTTAAACCAGCCGAACTGGTCCGGTTTGGAAACCGAATAATCGCCGATGAGATCGGGGCGGCACCAGCCGGTATCGCGATCGGCGTTGCAATCGCGATAGCTGGGCGTGAAGGGCTGGCCGGCCATGTAGCTCCAACTGCCGTTCATCTGCCAGCCGCCGAGGATCATGTCAACGCCTTTAGAGGCGCTGCTCATGTACTTGCGCCCTTTCCCGAAGGGGACTTCGTAGAGCGAGGCGAAGAAAAGGACGTGGCGGCGATTGTTGCTCGACACACCGCGGGCGAGTTTGGCGTCGCGGGGGTAATAGGTGCCGTCGTAGTCGATGTTCTTCGAGAACGTATAGTGCGACATGACGTTCATGCCGCTGGAGAAGCGTTTGTCGAATTTGAATTGGACGGAGTGGTAATTGTTGCTGGCGTCGCTGCCGAAATAGCGGAGATTCTGCGACCAGCCGAATTTGTTGAAGAAAGGCTTGCGCTGGTTGGTTGTTAGAGTTCCGAAGCCATTGATATCGGCTTGATTCGGATCATAATCGCCGCCGGTGCCGGCGAAGACGTGGGTGCCTTTGGTGCCGACGTAGCCGACTTCGAAAGAGGACGTGGCGTTGATTTGGCGCTGGATGGTGAAGTTCCAGGCGTCGACGGTTGGGAAGCGGATCGGGCTAGTAATGGCGAAAGTGGTGACACCATTGGGGAGGATGTGATTGCCGTTGGGACCTTTGGGCTGCGCGGTAAGAATGGACGCCGGATTGAGCGCGGTGGGGCCGTTGGCGAGCGTGAAGACGGTCTCGAAGTTATTGGCGGGATTGTTGGACTGAATGCCGAGAATCGGCAGGTTCTGCGTGACGTTGTGACCGAAGATGGAACCGAAGACACCGAGGTTGAAACCACGTCCGTAACCGGCGCGGATAACGGTTTTCGAATTCAACTGATAGGCCATGCCGAGACGCGGAGCGAAGAGTTTATTGGATGTTTTTACGCCGAGATCGAGGCCAGTGCCGTTCTGCCCGGCGACTCTGATCTCCCCGGTTTCGAGGCTGAGGAAACCGCCGTTGCCAGCGCCGTTAACGTACTGCGGGCGGTAGTTTTCCCAGCGAAGTCCGTAGTTAATGGTGAGCTTGTTGGTGACGCGCCACTGATCCTGCACGAAGAAGAAGAGGCGGTTTTGGGTTTCGCGCGCGTCGAGCGAATTGGAGACGTAGCGGGCGAAGCTGGTGACGTCGCCCATCAGAAATGAGGCGAGGCCGGAGCCGCCGCCGCTGGGGCCCTGGGTGCGGGCGGCTTCGAAGCTCAATTCGCCGGAACGGTGGCGGTCACTGGGGACGCGGAGGTTGTGGGCGCGGCGGATGTCAGCGCCGAATTTGATGGTGTGGTTGCCTTGGATTTTCGTCCAGTTGTTGACGAACTGATACTGGTTCTCGTCCTGGATAAGCGGACAGTTGCAGCCGTTGACGCCGAGGGCGTAGCCGAAACGGAAGAGGTTGTTGCCGTAACCGTTAACGAAGAACGCCGGCATGCCGGAGTTGAAATTTGCGTCGACGTTGAGACCGGGAATGCCGGCGTCCTTGGCGGGCGCGGTGCCAATGCCGTTGGGCTGGCCGATGACGTGATAGCGCACGTAACCAAAACGGAAATCGGTGAGCAGGGTAGGCTTGATGTTGTAATCAAAGCCGCTGGCAATGGAGTGGTTACGGGAGTTCGAAGCGCCGGCGTAGGCGTTGGTGGAGCCGGAGGCGTCGAGGCCAGGACCGCCGGCGACGAGGCCGAAGGAACCGGGAGCGACCATGCCGAAATCGGCCATTGAGTAGCGGCCGAAGACGTGGATTTTGTCGGTGGTGTAGTGGTCGACGCGAACGTTGAAGGCGTCGTCATTGAAGCGCACGCCGCCGGAGGAGGCGAAATTGGGTTGATCGAGGGAGGCGGCGGTATTGGCGGATGGGATCAACTTCAGCAGGTTTTGCGTTTGGGGGGCCAGACGGCTGGTGGGGATACGATTCCCGGGGAATTGGGTGCGGACGGCGGGAACGCCGGTGAGCGGGTCAAAAATATTTACGCCGGTGGCGCTGAGGTCGCCGGTGCGTTCGAGGTCGCTGGGAACGCGGAGGCGCGCGCCGCCGCCGGTGTTGCGGCGGGTGCCCTGATAGTCACCGAAGTAGAAGAGCTTGTTCTTAATGGCCGCGCCGCCGATGGAGGCGCCGAACTGGTTCCACTGGGTGAGCGGGATGAGACGGCCATTCGAGTTCGGAATGGACTTCGACTGCGTGAACGGATTGCGGGCGATCATGTGATCGTTGCGGAGGAATTCGAAGACGGATCCGTGGAGTTTGTTGGTGCCGGACTTGGTTTGGGCGCTGACGACGCCGGCGCTGGCAACGCCGAATTCCGCGTCGTAGTTGGCCGTGGTGATCTTGGCTTCGGTGACGGATTCGAGCGTGGGGTTGATGACAATCCAGCCAAGAACGGCATCGTGATTGTCGGTGCCATCGAGAAGGTGTGAAGTGCCGGCGAAGCTTTGGCCGTTGACCAACATACGGTAGGAGCCTTGCGGGTTTTCGGCGGAAGCGGCGGTGAGTGAAGTGGGGAACGCAACGACGCCGGGTGTCATCAATTGGAAATTTGTGAAGCGGCGGTTGAGGACGGGAAGTTCGGTGACGGTGCGTTCGGTGTATGTGGCGGCGACGTCGCTGCGCTCCGTTTTCAGAATGCCGACTTCGGAGGTGACCTCAACCGTCTGGCTCATTTCGCCGATCTGAAGTTTGGGGTCAATGCGGAGTTCGGTGTCGACAGAGACGGGAATGTTTTCCTGCACGAAGGCTTTGAAGCCGCCCGCTTCGACGCGGAGACGATACCGGCCGACGATCAGGAAGCGCTGGGTGAAGTTGCCGGATTCATTGGTCGTGGTGTTCTGGGTGACGTCGCGGCCCATGTCGGTGATGATGACTTTGGCGTTGGGAACAGCGGCGCCGGAAGAGTCCGACACGGTGCCTACGATGGTTCCGGAGACGGCTTGGCTCCAGGCGATCGAGGAAAAAGCAAACAGAACGAGCGCCGCAAACTTTGCGTGCATTATTTTGTACCTCAGAGATGTGACCCCCGGGAATTTCCCGGTATTGGAGGATAGTATAGCTAACTCGGGTGTTGGCCGTTTACCAGGAAAGGCGCAATCCGAATTGCAGCGCCCGTGAACCGTTGCCGGAAAACGACGCATCGATGAGACCGGTGGAAGGGTCCGGACGCTTCGGTATTCCGGGCATGTTGAGGACGCTGAAAAAGTCAATGTTCAGGCGCAAGTAGACGCGTTCGGTTATGGGGATCACCTTGAATAGCGACACGTTCTGGCTCCACTCCGGGAGGCCCAGCACCGCTTGATTGCGCCACGGATTCAAGTTGGTGTTGAGAGTCGTGCGCTGCAGAGAGCCATCCTTCATCGGAACCCAAACCGTGTTGCTGTCGTAAAAAGGAAAATTCGGATCGGCCGGGCTGCCGCCATTGGCGGGGATGGGAATGAGCGGGGAGTGCGCGGGCTTGTAGTTCGACGGCACGCCCATTACGCCATTCGGCAATCCATTGGCACCGACGCTGTTGATGCGGTTAGCGGGAATGTAGCCGTTGTAGAAAAGATACGCATCGCGGCAGACGCCGCTGCGGCAATCCTGCACTTTGTTCTTGGTGCCATAGATCTCAACCGGATTGGGGAAGCGCCAGTTGCCCGTTGGCAACTGCCACCACGTTGATGACACCGAGCCATTTCCCGCGAGTTGCCAGCCGCCAACGACGCGATCGACGATGGGGCCGGTATTCGTCGCGAAGCGTTTGCCTTTGCCGAAGGGAAGATCGACGATGAAATTCCAGTTGACGCGGTGCTGCGGAATATCGGTATCGCGCTGATAGAAAAGCAGGCGCGAGCGTGCCGCCAGATCTTGCGGCACAGCGTTGGGGAGGAACACGTTATCGGAAGGGAGAATGTCGCTTTCCCAGCCGTTGCCGGCGGCTTTCAACGAATTCGACAGAACGTAGAAGATCTGAAATCCGAAGCCCTTCGAGTAGCGGCGCTGCACTTCGATCTGGAAGTTCTGGGAGTTGGACCAGCCTGTTTTTCGGTACTCCTCAATGTCGCCGAACATGGTGGTTTCAAAGGCGCGAGTGGCCGTGCCGGAGAATGCGCCGGTGGGGCGCGGCAGGCCGGTTCGCGTGAACCAAACGAAGTCGTTCGGACTTTGATTGTAGGAGTAGAACTGGTCGAGCCGCGAGCCATGCGTGCCGACGTAGCCGAATTTCAGAAGCGTATTTTCGAAGATCTCGCGCTCGAACGTCAGATTCCATTCGTGGGCGCGCGAGGTGGGCAGATACGGATTGAAATAGCTTGTCAGGAACGAGCCGCGCGTAATTCCGGTGGGGCTGTTGAGATCGAGAATATCGCGGCTGTTGGTCCCGGCGATCGTCGTGGGCGCGGAGCGCAGGCCGTAGTTGGGCAGGCGGTCCGGCGTCTGGGCGGAATTGGAGAACTGATGCGTGAATCGGGCCGTGGTGGGCGGATTCTGGCGCATGCGCGCGTTGAAAGCGCGCAGAGGCATGGGATAGCCATAGAGGCCGTAGCCGCCGCGGACGACGAACGGCCGCGTTCCGCCGGTCATCTTATACGCAAAGCCGGTACGGGGATTGAAGTCCCATTTGTTGAGTTTGATCAGGTCTTTCGGCAGCCCCGCTTGTTCGGGCGTGATGAACGGCACGCCGAGGTTCTGGAACGCATTCCGAATGACGGGCGTGGTGGCGCCGATTTTGTACATCGTCTCCCAATCGGTTCCGTTGACGATGGATTTTGTCTTGGGATCGAAACCAGTGAGAAAGTTATTCTCTTCGCGAATGGGCGAGTACATTTCCCAGCGGAGGCCGTAGTTCAATGTCAGGCGCGAGTTGACTTTGTGATTGTCCTGCAGGTAGAGAGAGAACTCGCTGGCGTGCATCCGGTACCATTTGCGAACGAACTGCGCCGAGTACGAGTTGATGGTGCCGAGGAAGAGATCGGCCGAAGCGTGGCCGCTGAATGGCACCGCACCGTAAGTGGAGCCGGACGCCGGATCGTACTGCGCGGTGAACTGGCCGTTCAACGAGTGCGCGCCTTGCACTTGCTGTTGATCGGGCAGGATGTTTAACTTCTCATAGCGGAAGCGGCCGCCAAACTGAATTTCGTGGCGGCCTTTAATCTTCGTCATGTTCTGATCGATGTTGTAAATCTGAACGATGGAGTTGCGGCGATTGGCGGCGGTGACATATTCCATTCCGACGCCGGTCCCCGTGATGTTTGGAAAGCCGAATTCGTCGAAGGGATTGGGCAAGCCGAGAATGTCGGCGTACTTCTTGTCGTCGCCGACGTTGATGAAATTCAAGTCCTCCGAGCCGACGTTGAAGAGCGTCTCAGAGAAAAATGACGGAGAAAATGTGTGCGTCCAGGAGACGACGGCGGAGTGATCGCGAATGGGGCGGAAGGTACCGTTGGCGGCAAAGTCGAGCGTGGTTGGCGAGTTGTTGTTGCCCGATTGCGCGTAGCTGTCGCGAACGCCATAGGTGTAGCGGGCGAAGATCTGGTCTTTATCGGAGAGGCGGTGATCGAAGCGATTCGTCATGGTCCATTCGAGGCGATTGTTCGGCGCCTGATAAAAATAATTGTTGGCCACGAGCGGATTGGCCCCGGGATCATTGGGCGCTGGCGTGACGGAATAAAGGTATTTCGCCAGCGGACTTTGGCGGTTCATCGGAATGCGATTGGCGTTGTAAGGAAGTCGCCGCCAATCCGCGCCGGTTGTCCACGGGTCATAGAGAGTGAATCGCCGTCCGGCGCTGTCGGACAAGCCGGAAAAGTCGCCCTCGCGCATCGCCATCGTCGGGACGGCGGCACTTTTCGTGGAGGCGCTCAAACTACGAAAGGCTTCGTAGGAAGAGAAGAAGAAGGTCTTGTTTTTGCCGTTGTAGATTTTGGGGATGATGACGGGTCCGCCGGCGGAGCCACCGAATTCATTGCGGACCAGATGCGGCGGGCGAGTCCAACGATCCTCGCGGCGGCGCGCGACGCCGAAGCCGAGATTGTTGTTGCGCGCGATTTCGAGGAGGGATCCGTGGAATTGATTTGTGCCTCCGCGAGTGGTGATGATCACGGTACCGGGGCGATTCATCTTGGCTGAGGAGCCGTTGGTTTCGACGCGGAACTCCTCGATTGTGTCCATTCCGGGAGGGCGGCCGGACAGTTCTCCGGTGTCCCGATTGGCCATCACAGCGCCATCCTGTAAAAACTCAACGCCCCACCGCAAACCCCAGACACGCGGCGAGGCTGAGGCGCCGTCCATTCCGGGCGTGGTCTGTGTCACCAGGGATTGGAACATGCGTCCGCTGATCGGGAGTTGGTCGATGCGTTCGCGATCGGTAACGGAAGCTAAAGTCGCCGAGGTTGTCGTTACGAGCGGCGCGGCGCTGGCCTTCACGGTCACTTCTGTCGTCGTATTGCCGACTTTCAACACTGCGTCGACAACGGCGGTGTCGCCGGATTGCAGCAGGAACTCGCCTTTGAATGTTTCCATGCCGGGCGTTTCCACGCGAATCGCGTAGGGTCCAATTTGGACTGCGGGAAAGATATAAATGCCGACTTCGTTGGTGACGGTCTTGAAGTCGCGCGCCGTTCTTGTGTGCGTGGCGACGATCTGAGCCCCGGGCACAACAGCGCCCGATGCGTCTTTCACAGTCCCCTGAATTTTGCCAACACCGGTTTGCGCGGTGACGGACTGAACGATTGCGAGCGTGAGTAGAAGCGTATGCCCCAGGCGATTCATTCGGAGAATATACCATTTCTAAGCCAAGATTGCGGGCTGTTGCGCTGGGCGGGTGGTAACCGCTCCCTGACGGTCGCGGCTCGGTAACGGCGGGTGGAAGCGAGCCGGTGCGTTCGCCAATTCGGTTAAGCACCGCTTACCCCGGACGGCGGATGACCAGTTGAAAATACAATCGCCAGAGCTGACCGAATGTCGTGGCAAGCGATTTAACGCGGAAGAACTGCGAGCGGCCGTGATGACGCGGGTAATGCGAGACGGGCACTTCGACAACGCGCATGCCGCTGCCTTCGAGTTTCTTTACAAGCTCCACGCAGATGGTGCCGCTGGACGAACAGAGGTTGGCGCGTTCGACGAGGGAGCGGCGGATGAGCCGAAAATCACAATCGATGTCGCGAAGTTTGACGCCGAACAACAAGCGGGCGAATTGATTGTAGACGGCCCCGATCGCGATGCGGTGCCATGGATCCTGGCGCCGTGTTTTATAGCCGTTGATGAGTCCGACGTCCGGCCAGACGGCATCGAGGAGCGACGGGAGTTCACCCACATCGTACTGTCCATCGCCATCGGTGTAGAAGACGAACTCTTTGGTGGCCGCCGCGAACCCGGTGCGAAGCGCTCCGCCATACCCGCGATTTTCCGAATGCGTGATGATGCGCAGGCGCGAACCATGCGTCCTGCTCAAGGCTTCCAGCACCGCGCCCGTATTATCGACACTGCCGTCGTTGACGACGATCACTTCAAAGTCCCTCGCGTGTTGATAGAGAACGGCGAAAGTTTTTTCGATCAAATCGGGGAGCGACGGGGCATCGTTATAGGTCGGAAAAAAGACACTCAAGCCGTAAGGAAACAGATGGCTGGAGACACGGGTGGCCGTTCGCAAAGGCGTGGCGGTTTCGAGCATGAAAGCAACTTTATCCGAGCCAGGCGCGCGCTGTCGATACTGTAATTCCTGTATCCGTTAGGAAACAATGCCGCGGCGAACGGCGCTCAGCACCAATTCCGCGGCGCTGTGGATCTCCAATTTTTCCATAATGCGCGAGCGGTGCGTTTCCACGGTATGAAGGCTGAGGTTGAGGAGGGCGGCGATTTCTTTATTGCTGTTTCCTTCGGCAAGAAGTTGATAGACATGGCGCTCCCGCTCGGTCAGCCGGTCAAAGCGATCGTCGGGAGGATCGGCTTCGTTGCTATTGGCGGGGCGGCGGCGCTGAACAAAGCGTCGTACTTCCGGGCTGAAAAATCGCGCGCCGCTGCGAACGGCGGAAACGGCTTCGATCAATTCCTGTTCCACGCAATCCTTCAAAACGTAGC
>SHUN01000070.1 GCA_009697495.1 Bryobacterales bacterium
CAGTAACTTCGACGCTGGGCTTGGCGGGATCGGTGTTTCGGCAGCGGAGGTGAAGTTACAACAATCGAACTGACTTACTCAATTACCGGTCGCGGCAACCGAGCAGAATCAGAGCTCGGGCGCTGATCCTGTGCATAATTCAGGTGATACTGCGGATCGCGCTTGTAGTAGGGCATGAAATCTTCATTTATGCCCAGGTTGGTGTAGGTATCGATTATAAATCGCGGCCAACCGCCTTTTATGCGGCGATCGCCGTTGGTGCCGGGGATGCCGAGAATGTCCGCCCCGACCTTCTCATCCAACCGGGCCTGCTCCGAGTCCGTATTGGCCTTTGTCCAGCCAAAATAAGCGTCCATTAAAAATGTCGGCGTGAACAGGTAGGTGACCGCCGTCGTAAGGCTGAACGTGTTGCCTGCTCCCCGGCCAGGGTTCCCGCCAAAAGCGGAAATTGGCGGACCGCCGAGGCCATCCCCGAAAACCTGCGGATTGTTGCTAATGTAATCCAACATGCCATAACGCGTGAACATCGTGAGCTTATCGGTGGGATTCCAGTTGACCTTGGTGTCCAAGGTATGGCGGTCAAACAGAAACGGCGTGGTCGAGTAGTAATTATTAGCCAGACCGGGAAGGTTTGGCAGCGGCGTTAAATCCGCGATCTTCCTGGATATGGAACTGATGCGCCCGATTGGCACGATGTTGTTGACGAACGCCGTGCGGTTGGCGCCGCTAACATCCCCTGTCAGGGGATCATAGATCGCCCTCGGCGATTCGGACATGTCTCCTCGTTTGATTGCCGCGGTAGGCACGGTGGAAAAACGCGCGGCATTCTGACGGTCCAAGGTGCCTTCATACGCAAGGAAATAGAACAGCTTGTCGCGACGGATGGGTCCGCCAATCGTGCCGCCAAACTGGTTGTTCACCAGCTTCGGATTGCGCTCCCCAGGCGGCAGAAAGAAAGCTTTCGCCTTCAATTTATTGTTCGTGTGGTATTCAAAGATGGATCCGTGCAGATTGTTGCTGCCGCTCTTGGTCTGAACACTGATCGCCGCGCCTCCAGCCAAGCCCTGCTCGGCGTCGAAACTGTTGGTGACGACGTTCACTGTCTCAATCGATTCCAGGGAAGGGACGTACGCCACAATCCAGGGCAATTGGACGTTCGTGGAGCTTGCTCCATCAATCCGGGTGTTATTGGAACTCCTGCTGCTTCCGTTCACGTTGAAGGTGAGGGCGCGTGCCGGATTTGAAGGAATCGAGTGGGCGTTCCCAGGGGAAGAGAATCCAGGCAAAGACCGGAATACTTGTTGATAGTTGCGTCCCAGCGGCACGGGTACGTTTTCCAGTGTTTTGCTGGTCACCTCCGATCTCACTTCCGACCGATCGGTCTGAAGCAACGGGCTTTGACTCGTCACCAGCACTGTTTCCGCCACGGACCCGAGCTGGAGCGTTACGTTTGCGCGCGCCGTGTTGTTGATTGTGACGGATACCTCATTTATCGAAGCGGCTGCAAAGCCGGCCTTGCTGACCTTGACCGCATATACGCCCGAAGGGATGCTCGTGAAACTGTATGCGCCACTGTCGTTGGTCGAGGCTTGGCGCGACTGGCGGGTCTCCTTATGCGTTATGACCACAAGAGCTTCAGGGATCTGAGCGTTGCTGGGATCCTGAACGTTGCCGACCATGGAACCGTAAAGCACCTGAGCACTTACGCAGAAAGAGCCTCCGCACAGTAGCAGGCACCAAGCCGATATCAGACGACGCGTCATCACCCACCTCCAAAGCAATCTGGTTTAGTCTAGTCCCCTAAGCCTTGCAATTGCTAGAGAAAGAGAGAGCGGAGCAATAGCAAGGGACACAACCCAACTTCGCTATTGATTTTTCTCCAAGGCCAGTATACACCTAGCGGGACTTTCGCAAATCTGAAGGCGTAATTGCGGCATGAAGGGTTTCCTTGAGCGGGAAGGGAATGGCCGCCGATACCGCATCGCTTCCCAGCCGGCAGCGCCCTTTCGCGCGCCAAGCCGTTTTGGGCCCGGCCGATCTGGGGCTGGTGCGTAACCCAGCGAGCCGGTGATGTGGGAGCTTTGGTCTGGGTTGCCGAGCAATTGGATCTGATCGGACTCATTGACCGGGCGTGCGTACAGAAGGGACACGGGGACGGCCCGGCGATCGGTGAGATGGTTGCCGCCGTGGCGGCGCGGCGGGCCTGTGCGCCTGCCCCTGTTAGATACTCATGCGGAACGAAGGAAGAATGAATGCTCTTGCGAATTAGTCTGTTCCTCTGCGCCATTGTTACGGCTCTGGCCCAAGACACCGCCACCCTGACTGGAACCGTCACTGATTCCAGCAGCGCAGTCGTCGTCGGCGCGCAGATCACCGCCACCAAGGTCGATACAAATTTCGACTCCGCTACCTCGTCCAACTCCGAGGGGTTCTACCGCACCACCGCCACCGCCGGCGGACAGGGTCTCATGAATATCACCCTCTCGTTCCGCTTCTAATGTACTCGCGCACAACGGACTCGCTTTGGCCCGGCAGGATGGGCGAGTTCCTCGCCCGCTGGCACCGTGCCTACGCGGCCTGTACGCTTCTAATGCAATTCGCGTTACCCTCAAAGTGATATGCTGAAATCCACGATCTTCCGCGAATACGACATTCGCGGAATCGCCGAACGGGACTTGACGAGTGACGGCGTAGAGCTGTTGGGCCGCGCCCTGGGCACTTATTTGCAAAGGAAGGCCGGGCCGCTGGTGAACATCGGACGCGATTGCCGCCTCTCCGGCGATCGCCTGAATCTGGCGCTCCGCAAAGGCCTCATCGCCTCCGGCTGCCACGTCACCGATATCGGCGTCGTCCCAACTCCAGTCACCTACTACTCGGCCGTGAAGCTCCAAGCCCACGGCGCAGTGATGATCACCGGCAGTCATAATCCGGCCGATTACAACGGATTCAAAACCGTCTGCGGCTCGGGAACTTTGCACGGAGAGGCCATCCAGGACGTCTACCGCATGATCGAGCGCGGCGACTTCGAAAGCGGCGAGGGCTCCTACCGGACCCTGGATATGGTGCCGGACTACGTCGATGAGATCGTGAAACAATTCCACTTTCCACGAAAACTGAAAGTGGTTGTCGATTCCGGCAACGGCACCGCGGGCCCGGTCATCGAGCAGATTTTGAGCCGCTTGAACTGCGAGTTTGTCAGCCTCTATGGCGAGATGGACGGTACGTTCCCCAATCACCATCCGGATCCCACGGTGCCCGCGAATTTGCAGATGTTGGCGGCGACGGTGCGCGCAACCGGATCCGAACTCGGCATCGGCTTCGATGGCGATTCGGACCGCATCGGCGCCGTTGACGAAAACGGCGAGCCCGTCTTCGGCGACATGTTGATGCTGATCTTCGCCCGCGAGATTCTCGCCCGAAAACCCGGCGCCACGTTCATCGGAGAAGTGAAATGCAGCCAGATCCTGTACGACGAAATCGCCCGCCTGGGCGGGAACGCCATCATGTACAAAACCGGCCATTCCCTCATCAAAGCCAAGATGAAGGAGGAACACGCCGAACTGGCCGGCGAGATGTCCGGCCACATGTTCTTCGCCGACCGCTATTTTGGCTACGATGACGCGCTCTACGCCGCCTGCCGCCTGATAGAAATTGTGGCCAACGCGGGACTCCCGCTCAGCCGCCAGTTGGACGGGTTGCCGAAGACCGTCTGCACGCCGGAGTTGCGCGTGGAGACCACCGATGAAATAAAATTCGACGTCGTCGCCCGCGTGGCCGCCCACTTCCGCACGACCCGGAAAATTGTCGATATCGATGGCGCCCGCGTCATCTTCCCCCATGGCTGGGGCCTCGTCCGCGCCTCCAACACCCAGCCGGTGCTAGTGATGCGATTCGAAGCGGAAACCCAGGCGTTGCTCGATGCCTATCGGGCTGAGGTTGAAGAAGTGCTCGTGCGCGAGACCGGCGCGCCGCTGGTCGAGACCCACTAATCGCGATTTCATCCGATTGCCGAGCCGCGACCGCCCCGATACCGAGCCGCGACCGTCAGGGAGCGGTCCCCTCGATTCCCCCTCAAAACACAAAAAAGGCCGGCTTCTAGGAGTTGAAGCCGGCCGTGAACAAGATACAGAACCGGGTGAAACTACTCCGACAGACTCTTTTTCCCGGCAAGTCCAGAGTGCCATAAACAGTAGCGTTCCGCGCACTTTTCGTATCCGGAAAAGTACTGGGTAGTCCGTAAGGGCTGGGTGGGCCTAGTCGCGCGGAGTAGGCGCTTCGCGACGCCCTGAGAGAGGCTGGAAAACCGGTCCCCCGCAGACCGCCACGCCCACCTGCTGCAACGCCTGCAGCAAATTAAACAGCAGACCGTACACTACCTGTTCGTTCAACGCCTGCCGGCCAGGCAGCCGGAAATTGGCAGGGACTTCCTTGGCCAGCCGCAGGCGCAGGGCGTCCGGAAGCAGGTTCCCGGCCCGGTCCCGCTTATTACCAACACTGATCGGAGTCTGCAACACGTTCCCCGTCGCGCCGTCCACATAAAACTGGCAGCGGGAGAACCAGCCGAGATTAGCCGGTTCGGCCGCGTCGAACAGCAGCAAAGGCACTTGCCGCTTCTCCGTCCAGATATCCAGCGTCACCGCCCGCGGCGTTTCCTGGATCTCCACCTGAAAATCAGTCTGCTGCGCCACCGACGCCAACGCCTCTAAATCATACTCAAGTAGCACCAACCGGTGCGAGCCAGCCGACAGCAATTGCATTTGACCTATCTTAACGTTTGTTCGGCCGCGGCGACGAAAATACAAATCACCGCGTGGCTGATCATTCCATATTGGATCCAGCGGCGAGTGTAACGAATAACCAACATGATGTCCTGCAATCGGGGGCTCTGGTAATCAGTGTGCCCTGCCCGGCCGTAGCAGGGAAGGCCGTACTTTGACCGGTTGTTCCTAGAACTCGGACACGTTAGTCCCGGTACTATCTTGCAGTTTTTCGTCTTCCCGGCCCAATTCAACCAAACAGCGGCGATCTGTTGCAGACTGGGAAGACGGTCTCAGTTGCAAACGTGAATCCCCTATTCGTAAAAGTCCACGGCAACGACAATGTTGCCATCATCGTGAATCCGGAAGGCGTCGCGCCCGGCGCGCGCTTCGCCAATGGCTTAACCGCCGCCGAAGCCATTCCCCAGTCGCATAAAATCACGCTGACTCCGCTCGCCGCCGGCGCCCCCATCATCCGCTACGGCGAGGTGATCGGCCATCTCTTGTCCGGCGTCGATGCCGGCCGCTGGATCCGCGAAGATTTGCTAACTCTCCCCGCCGCGCCGCTGCTCGATCAACTGCAACTAGCGACGCGGAAATTCGCCCCGCCCGAACCTCTAATCGGCTACACCTTCGATGGCTACCGCAATGCCGACGGCTCCGTTGGCACCCGCAACATGCTCGGCATCACCACCACCGTCCAATGCGTCGCGCCAACCGTCGAATACGCCGTCCGTAGGATCGAAGCCGAAATTCTTCCCAAATATCCCAACGTTGATGGCGTCGTGGCCGTCACGCACAGCTACGGCTGCGGCGTCGCCATCGACGCTCCCGGCGCGCGCATCCCCATCGCCACCCTCGGCCATATCAGCCGCCACGCCAACATCGCCGGTGATCCGCTCGTCGTCAGCCTTGGTTGCGAAAAGATGCAGCCCGGCCGTCTGCTCCCATTCTTTGAACCAAACGTCATCCGCCTCCAGGACAACCGCGGCTTCGCGGCAACCGTCTCGGCCATCTGCGAGCAAGCCGAAAAGCGGCTTGTCGAACTCAACAAACGCCGCCGTGCCGCCGTCCCGGCCAGCGAGCTCAACGTCGGCCTTCAATGCGGCGGCAGTGATGCCTTCAGCGGGGTCACATGCAACCCCGCCGTCGGCTTTTTCGCCGACCTCCTCGTCCGCGCCGGCGGCACCATCTTATTCTCCGAAGTCACCGAAGTCCGTGACGCCGTGCATCTATTAACCCCTCGCTGCGCCGACGAAGCCACCGCCCGTAAACTCATCGCCGAAATGCTCTGGTACGACGAATACCTGGCAAAAGGCGGGGCCGACCGATCCGCCAATACCACCCCCGGCAACAAGCGCGGCGGCCTCGCCAACATCGTCGAAAAAGCCCTCGGCTCCGTCGCCAAGGCCGGCTCCGGCCCCATCCAACACGTCGCCACCCACGGCGAAAAGGTCACCGCCAAAGGCCTCGTCTTCGCCGCTACACCGGCCAGCGACTTCATCTGCGGCACCCAGCAACTGGCCAGCATGAACCTCCACGTCTTCACCACCGGCGAAGGCACGCCCTACGGACTCGCGATGGTCCCCGTCGCCAAGGTCAGCTCCCGTACAGCGCTCGCCGAGAAGTGGCCGGACCTCATCGACATCGACGCCGGCACCATCGCCACCGGCAGCCAGACCATCGAAGAAGTCGGCTGGCAGCTTTTCCATTACCTGCTCGACGTCGCCAGCGGTCGCAAAAAAACCTGGGCCGAACAGTGGCGTCTCCACAACGCCTTAGCCCCATTCAACCCCGGCCCCGTCACCTAGCCTGTGGAAAAGTGGTGCCAGGCACCACTTTTCCACAGGCTAAAGCCTAGAGCCGTAAGCGAATCACCCGCCAGGAATGTTCCCATCAAACAAAAGCATCTCCAGCCGCGCCTTCACTTCCCCCCACTCCTCCGCAATCACGCTGAAATAAACCGTGTCCCGGACATGCCCCGGCACCACCATATGCCGCCGCAGCGTGCCCTCCTGCTTCGCCCCAACGCGTAACATCGCCTTCTGCGAACGCTCATTGCGAAGGTCAGTTTTCAATTCCACCCGGTTCATCCCCAACACCTCAAACCCGTATCCAAACAGCAGATACTTGCACTCCGTGTTCACCGCCGTCCGCTGAAACTCCAGCCCATACCACGTCGAGCCAATCTCCACCCGCTTGTGCGCCGGCTCGTAATTCATATAGCGCGTGCAGCCGGCCACGCGCCCGCTGGCCTTGTGTATCACCGCGAAGGCCAACTGCGCCGGCCCCTGCGCCGCTTCAATATAAGCCGCCATCTCCTCGCGAGTCGTCACCCGAACCGGCATCATCGCCCATAGAGACGGTTCAAATCCAATCGCGCACAGGCCATCCAGATGCGCCTCCGTAAGCGGCTCCAGCCGAACGTGCCGACCTTCCAAAACAACAGCGTTAAGCATGGCCACATTTTCCGATACTATGGCTCCTATGTCCATTTCCCGCCGAACGTTTCTGCAGGCCGCCGCCGTACAGATCCCAAACGGACGCCCCAATGTGCTCCTGCTTTTCGCTGACGACTTGAGTTATCGGACGATCCGTTCCTTGAACAACCCGGAGATCCGGACGCCCCATCTCGACAAACTCGTCGCCCGCGGCACAGCCTTCACTCACGCCTGCATCATGGGCGGACTGCAACCCGCCGTTTGCGTGCCCAGCCGCGCCATGCTCATGTCCGGACAAAACATGTTCCATGCCACCGCCAATGTCATCAAACAAAAGGAATGGGGCGAGCCCCGCGAATTCCATCTGTGGCCCGAAATACTCGGCGCCAATGGCTATCAAACCGTCGGAATCGGCAAGTGGCACAACGGCCCCGCCCTCTATCACCGCGCCTTCCAAAAGGGCGGGCCCGTGATGTTCGGCGGCATGGCCGATCACTACCAGACGCCCGTCTTCGACTTCAACCCGGCCGGCACGTATCCGAAAACAGAATTGAAACCCCGCCCCGCTCATTCCAGCGAAGTCTTCGCCGATGCCGCCATCGCCAACATCAAAGAGCGTGACAAATCCAAGCCATTCGCCCTCTATTGCGCCTTCACCGCCCCGCACGATCCGCGCCAGCCGCCCCCGGACTATAAAGCCATGTACCCCGAAGAGCGCATCGAACTCCCGCCCAACTATCTCCCCGAACATCCCTTCGACAACGGTGAGCTAAAAGTCCGCGACGAAGCCCTCCTCCCCTGGCCCCGCACGCCCGCCGCGATTCGCAAAGAACGCAGCGACTACTACGCCATCATCACTCATCTCGACGCCCAGATCGGGCGCATTCTCGACACCCTCGACAAAGAAGGCCTGACAAAAAACACGATCGTCATCTTCGCCGGCGACAACGGTCTGGCCGTCGGCCAGCACGGCCTGTTGGGCAAGCAAAATATGTACGATCATTCCATTCGAGTCCCCCTCATCTTCGCCGGACCAGGCGTGCCCGCCGGGCAGCGATCAGACACGATGGTCTACCTCTTCGACATCTTCCCGACACTGTTCGAGATGCTCGGCCTTCCCGTTCCGCCCACCGTTGACGGCAAGAGCTTCGTCCCCGTGTTAAAGGACCCCAAGCGAAGAACGCGCGAAGCCCTGGTCTACGGCTATCGCCACTACATGCGCGCGCTGCGCACAACACGCTGGAAGTTCATCCGCTACAACGCCAAAGGCGTCCAGAACCGCCAGCTTTTCGACATCGCCGCCGATCCCTGGGAGATGAAAAATCTCGCCGAACTCCCCGAAATGAAGGAGACCGTGACGCAGTTGGATCTCATGATGCGAACGCTGCTCAACCAGGCCGGCGATCCGCTGGAAAACGGTGCCGTGTTACTGGATTAACCCGATGCCGGATTTGTCTGAACCCCTCGCCCATGCGCCACCGGTCCAGCGCATAAACTAAGCCCCCGAGGCCCGATTGTGCGTAGTAAATCCCAGTTCCCGTTGCGTCAACATCTTCGTGGCGAACAGAATCTGACCCGTGTGCAGCGCGAAGTGTTCCGTTGTTTTGAAGATCGCCTCCAGCACCGTCATTTCCCGGCTCTGAACGGTAATCCTCTCCATCAATCGCTCCTCGCTCACACCGGCAATAATTGAAGCCGCGTCGCCCGCAACCGCCTGCACTTGTTCGCGCAGCGCGCCCCCGCACACCGCGTTAAATTCTTCGTCGCGCACTCGGATATCGGGATCGCCAAGAATCGCGTGGCGAGTATATTGGCGCAAGTTCCCGCACAGGTGCAGCACCAGATTGCCGATCGCGTTTTCATTGTCGCTTCCTCGAATCCAAATCTGCTCAGGGGTCAGTTTTTCCAAGCACGCATCAATGCGCGAGGCGTGTTGCGTCAGCGTTGCGGCAGCCGCGGTCGTGAAAATGTGTCCAGTCATTTGAGAATCTCCTTTAGCTTATATAACAGCGCGCGGCCGCGTCGACTTTTTGCTCCGCCAAATATTGCGCAAACACATCGATATTGTCCGAACAATTCGCCCGGCCCTCGATCGAATCGCATTGCGCATCCTCGCACTTCGCGAAACAGCAGCAATTGTTCGACATCGGAAATATCGTCTCGATCGGCCCGGTCCATTTTCTCCACTGGCTTTTTCTGAACCGGTTTCGGCAAGTTGTTCAGAATTGTCTTCGCGCGTTCGGAGTTCTGGGCCGCCAGCAGAAACTTGCGCTCCTCCTCCGAATGATCCGTTGGAAACACGATCACCCGGAGCCCTTCCGGCGGATCGACAACACTCCAACACGGAATCGCCTCGCGTCCCCGTATTTCCAGGCAAAACCGCCGCGCTTCCCCGCGATCTTGAACCGCGAGCAGTTTCGCGCCGAATCTTCCGGCGGCGTCAGCTTCCCGCTAGCGAAGTGATTTCGCATCTGCTTCAAGGTATAAACATCCCGCCCGGTTGGCGTGCCAAAAAGGAAGGGCCGCGTCCTCATCCGCGGCCCCCTTGAACTACAGCACCGAATCCGACCAATTCTCCAGCAACTGCTTCACCCGCCCGGTAAACATATCGGCCAGCGCCCCATCAATCAGCCGGTGGTCAAACGTCAGCGCCACATAGCAAATGGAGCGGATCGCGAT
>SHUN01000071.1 GCA_009697495.1 Bryobacterales bacterium
ACCCCGCTTTCCACGCCGTCCAAACAGGAGTCATCGCCGCATCCCGCCCGCGCCGAATCGTCTATGAACAGGTCCGCTTGCCAGGCGTCGCGAAGACCGCGAAAATCGATGTCTTATTCAATCCAGGCTTCACCGCCCCGCGCTTCCTCCACTGCCCAAACGTCACGCTCATTCACGATCTGCAGCATCACCACCACCCCGAGTTTTTTAAGCGAAGCGACCTGCTCGCCTGGCGCTTTCTCGTATGGTCATCCGCCATGACAGCCAAGCGGATATTGACCGTCTCGGAAGCCTCTCGCGAAGACATCCACGCCACCTATCAAGTCCCGCTCCATCGCATCCACACCGCCGAACCCGGCGTTGAGCCGGAGTTCTTCACCCTCGCGCCCATCGGCAATGAGCCGCTCATTTTGTGCGTCTCCACGCTCCACCCGCACAAGAATATCGAACGGCTCGTCGACGCCTTCGCCGCCTTCCGCGCCAGCCGTCCGGAGTACCGTCTCATCCTCGCTGGAATGCCTGGCTTCCACGGCAATGCCGTCCAGCGCCGCATCCATCACCATGGCCTCGAAGAAGCAATCACGCTCACCGGATGGATCCCCCGCCCCGCCATTCTGGATCTGTACTCGCAAGCCCAATTCGCCGTCTTTCCTTCCACTTTCGAAGGCTTCGGCATGCCCGTCGCCGAGGCAATGGCCGCCGGCGTGCCGCTCATCGCCTCAAACATCCGGCCGATAACGGACATCGCAGCCGGCACCGCGCTGCTCTTCCCGCCAGACAACACAGCGGCGCTCACCGCCGCCATGGAGCAGTTCGCCGCCAACCCCGCGCTCCGGGCCGCGCACGCCGCCAGCGCCCGCCACCGCGCCACCCTGTTTACATGGGATCGCACCGCAACAATCGTGCTCGATGCCCTGGAACTAGCCGCCAAGGAGTAATCACCCCCGATTACCTTCAATAAGCCAACAAATTCAACCCTGCCCTGGCCGCACGCGCCACGTATCGAATCCAACCGGATCGCGCGAAAGATGCCATTTTCCAACAATTCCCGCCCGGTACCCCGCCGCCTGCAACGCCTGCGGATACGTCACCAGCGAGGGGTTCCTGTTCTCCACCTGCCCCTTCATCTCTGCGTTTTCGCGGATCCCATAAAGGTGAGAATAACGGCCCGTCAACACCGTCGCCCGCGACGGCGCGCACAGCGAATTGGTCACAAACGCGTTCTCGAACCGCGTGCCCTCCCGCGCCAGCCGGTCGATGTTCGGCGTCTTAAGCAGCTCGTTGCCATAACAGCCAACATGGCCCGCCGCGTGATCGTCCGTCTTTACGAACAAAATGTTCGGACGCCGCGCCGCTGCAACCTACACCCAGAGACGCGGACAGAAAGGCCAGCCGCCTCAAGCGAAAATTTCCCGCATCCGCCGCGCCACAATTTTCTCCTCGCCCGGATCGTTCATCAGAAACGTAAACTCAATTCCCTTTCCCTCAGGCCCCCGCAGAGCCGCGATCCGAGGCTCACCGTCCCGTAGTGTTTTCTCCACCGCCGCCGCCGTCAATCCGCGCCCGCCCTCATCCCACGTCGCGATCACCCGATGCACCTTCCGGCCCCTTTCAAACCGCGCCTTCTCCACCTGCAAGCCGACCTTCCGCAACTCCGCCATCACGTAAGCCGCCTGTCGCTCATACTCCCGGTCCAGCGCCGCAAAATCCAATTTCGAATACCGCTCAATGGCGGCCAGCAGCCCGATCATCTCCTCTTTGTTCACCTTCATCCCGCGCCCCTGCGAATCCGAATGCGGGCTGGAATTCAGCCACGCCGCGTGCAATAAATCCTTCCGTCCGGCCAGCACGCCCGCGCTCTGCGGCCCGCGAATATGCTTCCCGCCGCTGAAGGCGATCATGTCCACGCCCGTCGCCGCCACCCGCGGAATACTATCCCAGGAAGGCAGCAGATTCGCCGCGTCGATCAACACCGGCACGCCTGCTTTCTTCGCTATCGCCACACATTCCGCCAATGGCACCGGCGTCTCCCACGCCCAGTCCCCGCGCGTCCCGCCCAGGTAATAGATCATGGCCGTTTGCGGCCCTAACGAATTTATAAACGACTCGCGCGAATCCACTTCCACAATCCGAACGCCCGCGCTGCGCACCGCATGGTCGTAACCGTTCCGATGCGGCTTCTGAATCACGACCTCCGTCTTCATCCCCGTCAAATCCGGCAAGCGCCGCACTTTCGCGGTGTCCGTTCCTGTCAGGCAACCATACGTGCCCAACGCAATCGCCCCCGCCGTTCCCGAAGTCACCAGCGCGCTTTCCGTCCCGCACAGCTTCGCCAGCCGCTCCCCCACGGCGTCCTTTACTTCTTCCAACACCGCGAACTCGCGCGCCGCCTCCGCCATGATCCCCTGAATTTCAGGCCACATCTTCGACGCGCCCACCGTCGTCACCGGCCCTTGAAAATTCAAGATGGGCCGTATCCCCAAGTCTGCATAAACACCGCGAGACTTACCAGCAGCCAAGCCCAGAGACGACACCACAGGAACGAACAATCGACGTTTCATCTTCATAGCATATTACTTCCAATAACAACGGGGCGGACACATCAAAATACGTTCCTTTTTCGTTCCGAGTGGCCGCCTTCGTTTACCTCAATAGGCACGCGCATCTTTGCGCTATCAGGTCGTGCACAGAACTACTCGGAGAATCTACGGTGTGGCCGCCCCATCTACCCAAGGCTCGAATTCATTCATCGTTTCGATAGGCACCTCCTATTTCGACTGCGACCTTCGATTTTCGATTCTTCTACGAGCAGTGTGCGCCTGTTCCGCCCGCCTGTCAAGATGAATTCTTCGGCGCGAATTCTATGGTCCCGAGAGCGCCGCCGCAATCGATTTTTCAAGTACCGGCGCCATCAGCGCATACCCTGCCGCATTCGGAAGCAGCCCGTCCAGGGTCAGCTCTTTTTTCATCTCGCGGCCCTGCGCCAGTACCGAATAGACATCCGCGTAAACCGCCCCAACTTTCGCGGCATACCCCTTCAACCAGCCATTCAATCCGAGTATCCGCCCCGGCGGCCGCCGCGCCGATAGAATCTGAAAACAATCGCAAATCGGCGTCACGCTCGCCAGCACAACCTTGATTCCGTGCAGCTTCGCCAGCTCCGTCATCGTCATGATGTTCTCGCTGATGGTGCCTTCCGTAGCCGGTCCCGCATACCCCGCAAAGTCATTCGCGCCGCCCAGGATGACAACCACTTTCGGCCGCAGCGCAATCACATCCTGGCGGAACCGCACCAGCATCTGCCCCGTGGCTTGATGCGTGATTCCGCGGTTCAAATACGGCTTCCCCGGAAAGAAGTTCACCCACTCCTCGAAAATCTCATCGCCGAAAAAAACCACGCGGTTCACACCCGGCGGCGGTGGCCGCAACTCGGCATTTTCGCTGCCGTATTGCACCAGCTTGCCCCAGTCGCTCAACAGGCGCAGATACGCCGCGTTCTCGGCTTCCAGTTCAGCAATCAGCTTGGCGGAATTGTCTTTTTGGCCCGGCAAGACCGCCGCCAGTCCAAAGCACAATACCGCCAAGCGCAAGATCATTGCTGAATTCCGAAGCAGTACACGTATCCGTCGAACGTGTTGATGTAGATGCGGCCATTGGCCACCGCCAAGCCGCTCCAATGATTGAATTTCTCAATCTGCTTGCCGCTGTTCCACAGCTCTTTTCCCGTCTGCGCGTCGAGGGCGAACAGCACCGCGTGCGTCGATTTCGGGATGCGCCGCTCAGCCCGGAAATCCAAGCCCACATCGGGGTACGCCTGCGCCGTGTTCTCGCCGCTGCCGTAAGCGATCACCAATCCGTTGGCCACCACCGGCGGCTCCGCCTGGTCCATATCCCGCGAGATCCACGCCGGGACCAGCTTGGGCTTCCCGTCCTTCCCGTCGGCCACTTTAAATGCCGCGATCGCGCCCTTTTTCACCACGCCGTTCTCAATCGGCGTCTTGTACTTGGAATGCTTCGGCCCCCAAAAAGGCGTCAGCACCCAGCGCGTTCCCTTGCTGTCTTCCCACGACGACAACGAGCCCCAAATCCCGGCTTCGGCAAAGTCCACCGTCTCATTGCAAATCAGCGGCGTCCGCTGCAGCGGCGTGCGGTGGTCATCCCCGCCGATCGACTCGGTGTCCATGAAATACAGCCGGCACTCCTTGCTCGCGTCCACCATGTACTCCTTGCCCTTGTAGTCGAAAATCGTCGGCGTCACCTGCATGTCCAGGTCGCGTTTCACCAGCCATTCCGCGTTCGAAGGCCCGTAGTAATCCACCAGATCCAACGCCTTCGTGTCCTTGTTTTGCCGCACGCCGATCATGCCGTTCCCATACACGCCATCTTCGGGAGCCCAACGGCCGTCGCCCGTCCCGGTGTACATCGTGTCGTGCCTGGCGCTAATCGCCGGTCCCGACCGTCCCCACATCCCGCCGCCAGCGGGTCCCCAACTGCCCACCTTGTTCGTGGCCAGATCATAGGCGTAAGCCACGTTCGGATTCCCGCCGCAACCCTGCGCCGAGTGCGTGTACACCACGTTCTTCCACAGGTTCATCGCATACGGCTTGCCGTTGGGCGGCATGAACTTGTTGGGCTCGGTGATGTGCTTGCCATCGGCCGCGTTCAGTTGATGCAGTCGCCCGTCCCAGCTCGCCGCGTAGATCGTGTACTTACCAGGCGCGCCGGCAGGGCCAATCGTCATGTTCGCCGTCATGCCGCCGGGGCACAACACTTGAGGCCCGCGCCCGCCCGCCGGCTCTTTGAACGTGGTCTCAAATTTTACATGCCAAAACAGTTTGCCGGTAGCGACGTCAATGGCATAAATATTGTCGGAAACGCCTCCTTGAATCACCAGTTGCTTCGGTCCTGAAGGCGTGTTCACACTGCCAATCACCAGCGGCGGCAACAGATTGTGCATCGCCCGCGTCTCGTTATCGAACTGGATCTTCCACAGCAGCTTGATGTCTTTAGCCGTGGCAACGCTCAGCAGCTTCTCGTCTTTTTGCCAGTTATTGCGTTGCGGATCACCGCCGTCGGTCAGCCAATCGGCACCCGGAGAAGCGAGGCCAGCCAGAAATAATGCGGATGCGAACGTAAGGCTTTTCATAAGATTCGGCACCGTTCACTATATAACAATCCCGGCCGTTCGGAAACTCTCCATTCGAGCCCTTTTCGGTATATGATCGATGTTCGGTTATGTCCGCCACAGGAGTTCTTCGAATGCCCCGTTTCTCTCGCCCGTTTCTAAAGGCAAGTTGCGCAGTTTTAGCCCTTACGGTCGTCCACGCCCAGCGCGGCAGTAACGATTGGATGACCATCGGCAACGATGTCCAACGCTCCTTTTGGCTGCGCGCCGACGGCAAAATCTCCGAGCAGACCATGCGCAAAACCGGCTTCGAGCTGCTTTGGAAAATGAAGCTGAAGAACACGACGCGCCAACAGCAGGCGCTGACGCCGCCCGCGCTTCTGGACTTCTATATCAGCTATCGCGGCTTCCGTACGCTCGGCTTCTTCGGCGGGAGCGGTGACACCACCATCGGTGTCGATACCGATCTCAATCGCCTGGAATGGCAGAACGGCGCAGGCACATCCATGGCCAAGGGCGGCACAGCCTCCTGCCCCGGCGGCATGACGTCGTCCATCACGCGGCCGGCGCAATCGCCGTATCCCCCCTCTGGCGCCCGCGGCACCGGCCGAGGCAATCCCGCCAAGTCCGGCGTCGGCGAGCCCTTTGAAGGCGCCATTACGCTGAAGCAGGCCCCAACGCAACGCCCCGGCCCGCCGCCCCCGGTTGCCGCCGCCAAACCCGGCCGCCGCCAAGCCGCTCCGGCCAATCCGTTCTCCCGCACCCCGCTCTACGTCAACGCCGTCACCGGCGATGGCCTGCTCCACCAGATGTACGTCTCCAACGGCGAAGAACCCAAGCTGCCTTTGCAGTTCCTCCCCTCCGGCGCCCGCGCCGCCGGGTTGACCGTGTTTGACGGCACCGCCTACGTCGCCACCGTCAACGGCTGTAACGGCGTCGAGAACGGCCTCTGGGCTATCAACCTCGAAACGCAAAAAGTCTCCCACTGGAAAGCCACGGGCAAAAACGTTGAGGGCACCACCGCCTTCGCCGCCGGTCCCGAAGGCGAAGTTTACGCCGCCAGCGGCAACCAGCTCGTCGCGCTCGCCGAAGGCACTCTGGAACAGCGCGCCGCTTACGCCGCCGGCGCATCTGACTTCGTATCCTCGCCCATCGTCTTCGACATGGACGGCAAGAATTTTGTCGCCGCCTCCACCGCCGATGGCCGCGTTCATGTCGTCGATGGGGCCACCATGACCGCTGTCGCTACCAGCGACGCCGTCGCCAAGCCCGGCTACGCCGTCGGCGCTTTGGCAAGCTGGGAAGATGAGAACAAAGTTCGCTGGATCCTGGTCCCGGCCGGCAGCGCGGTGGTCGCTTTGAAGCTGACAGGCTCTTCCCTCCAGCCCGGATGGACCTCAGGCCCGATGGTTTCGCCCCTCACGCCTTCTATCGTCAACGGCGTTGTCTTCGCCCTGGCCGCTGGCAATGCCCGCGGCGCAAAAGCCAAGCTCTACGCCCTCGACGCCGCGACTGGCAAAGAACTTTGGAACAGCGGCGCGGCCATCACGTCCTACATTACGACGGGCGGCTTATCGGCCGGCGGCGGCCGCGTCTACCTCAGCACGTTTGACGGGAATCAATACGCATTCGGCTTCCCGATGGAGCACTAGAAAATCTTCGCTCTGTTTGGCACTAATCCTTCCTAAACTACGCTTTCTATCGCGGGCGCGGCCATAGCAACGCCGTGTCTAAGTTATCGGAAAGGAAGAACCAGAAATGGCTAAAAATAAGAAGGCGCTGGCGACGGAAAAAGTGGAAACCTACTTTGCCCACGCCAGCCTGAAGAGCAACGCCACGGCCGCGGCAATTCAATCCGCGTACAACATCGAAGTCCGCTTTCTAGGCGGTCTCACCACAAAACAGAAAAGCGCATTCAAGAAGGCAGCCGACCGCTGGTCGAAGGTGATCGTCGGCGATCTGCAAAGTGTCAGGATCGACGGAGACGTCATCGACGATTTGCTGATCGTGGCGCAGGGAGTGCCGATCGACGGCGTCGGGAAAGTGTTGGGACAAGCAGGACCGACGCACTTGCGTCCGGCCAGCGCTGGAGCGAGTGCCTTTTTGCCCGCCAAGGGACTCATGTCGTTCGACACCGCCGATCTCGCGAAAATGCAGGCGGATGGAACGCTGCTCGATGTCATCACCCACGAAATGGGGCACGTCATCGGCATTGGAACCATCTGGGAAGACAAGGGGCTGCTGGTTGGCGCCGGAACGAATAATCCGACGTTCAAGGGTGTCAACGCGAAGCGGGAATACGGCGCGCTGAAGGGTATGGGTCCGGTGAAGGTTCCTGTCGAAAATACAGGCGGACCCGGCACGCGCGACGGCCATTGGCGCGAATCCGTTTTTAAAACCGAATTAATGTCCGGCTTCATTGGAGCGCCCGGCAATCCAATCAGCAAGCTGACGGTTGCGAGTCTCCAGGATCTGGGCTACACGGTCGATCTCAAGGCGGCTGAACCGTATGCGTTGCCAAATCTGATGGCCCTCGCCGAGGCTGGAAGTCTTCTGGCTGCCGACGATGCCCCGCATGCGCACGCGCTTCCGATTTTCGCGCCGAGAGTCTTGCCGGACGACCGGCTCGTTTAATAATTTGCCGTTTTGCGGTACAACGAAGGGTGAAGGGAGAATCCGGCGTGGACCGCATGCTCAGACCGAAAATGAAGGTATTGCCCGACGCGGCGATGGTCGAACCGGCGGGTACGTACTCCGTTTCCGGCGAACAACCATACTTTTTGAAGCGTGCCGACCGGTCAGCCAAACCGGCCGGCACGCTACCCGCTGGTTCTAAAGTGAAGTTGGTGTCGAAAGGCGACGCCGGGTTGTGCCTCGTAGAGGATTCCGAAGGCCGGTTGATTCACACAGCTTTCGCGGGCCTTCGCCCGGTATTGGCGTAAAATACGAATATGCGCGTTTTATTGCTTTTAGCAGCCTGCGGCGGTGCCGTGTTCGCCCAATTGGCCGAGGGCGAAGGCATGGCTGAAACCGGCCGCCTGTGCAGGGGCTGTCATGAAGTCGAGCGCTCCGTTTCGCTCCGCCAGGACAAAGACGGCTGGAACAATACGCTAACCAAAATGGTGGGCCTGGGCATGAAAGCCGCCGATGCCGATCTCGCCATCATCGCCGACTATCTGGCCAAGTATTATCCCGCCGACGCCATCCCTCCCATCAACGTCAATAAGGCCACCGCCATCGAACTCGAAAGCCGCTTCGGGATGAAACGTTCCCAAGCCGCGGCGTTCCTCGCCCATCGTGAAAAACTGGGCAAGTTCAAGACTTTCGCCGACCTGAGGAAAGCGCCGGGCATCGATCCGGAAAAAGTCGAAGCCAAGAAGTCGCAGATCATTTTCTAACGCGATACGCTAGTGGGTCATGGCCTCTTCCCGTCGAACGTTTCTCTATACCCTCAGCGCCGCCGCTCCACTCGCCGCGCAAACGTCAAAGGACACCGTGCGCCTCGGCTTCATCGGCAGCGGCATCCGCGGCAAACAGTTGATCGATGAGTTCATGGCCGTCCCCGGCGCGAAAGGCGTCGCCGTTGCCGATCTCTACGACGGCTGCCTCCAACGCGCCAAGGAACAGCTCGGCGATACAATTCAAGCCGGCCGCGACTACCGCGCCGTCCTTGACAACAAAGAAGTTGACGCCGTCGTCATCGCCACGCCCGACCACTGGCACGAAAAAATCGTCCTCGACTCGCTTTCGGCGGGCAAACACGTCTACGTCGAAAAGCCGATGACATGGTCCCTTCAGGAAGGTCCGCGCATTATCGCGGCCGCCAAAAACTCCGGCAAAGTCCTCCAAGTCGGCAGCCAGGCCAAGACCTCCGCGCTCACCGCCAAGGCGAAAGAAATCATCGCCGGCGGCGCGCTAGGCAAGGTCAACATGATCCGCATGGCGAATCACCGGAACTCCGCTGAAGGCGCCTGGAACTACCCCGTCCCAACCGACGCTTCCGAGAAGACAATCGACTGGCCGAAGTGGCTCGGCAAAGCCGCCAAGCGCCCCTTCGATCCAAAAGTCATGTTTCAGTGGCGACGTTTTTGGGATTTTTCGGGTGGCGTGGCGGCCGATCTTTTCGTCCACCAGTTCACGCAGATGCACGAGCTGATGGGCGTACAGGCCCCTATCGCGGCGGTCTCCGCGGGCGGGACTTACAAGTGGAAAGACGGCCGCACGGTGCCCGATGTCATGAATTCGCTGTTGGAATACAAAGAGGGTTTCATCGTCGATGTCTACGTCAACCAGGCCAACGGCCTCGCTCCTCGCGGCATCTTCATCCATGGCGACGAAGGCACGCTGCAGATCGATTTCCGCCGAATCACGCTGATCCCCGAGCCCAAAGAAAGCCAGGCGCAGGAGTACGGCAGCATCAACTTTCCGAAGGCCGCGCGCGACGAGTATCTGGCCAAATTCGCCAATGAAACCCGGCAGCAGCGGCCCGAGCCCAAGGAGATTCCGGTGGAGCGCGGCCAGACGCACAACTGGTACTTCATCGATTCCATCCTGAACAACAAGCCCAGCCGCGAGAACGCCACAGAGGGCCACTACGCCGCGGCGGCCGCGCATCTGTGCAACCTCGCATACCGCCACAAGACGCGCGCTTCCTGGGACCCCGCTACGGGCAAGGTGAAGCTCT
>SHUN01000072.1 GCA_009697495.1 Bryobacterales bacterium
CAATTCGGTTGCTGTTGACAACCTTCTTGAGTGTGAGCCTGCTTTAACCGATTCGCCGGAATCTGCTTTCTCGCCGGAATCTACCTTCTCTCCCGCGCTACCGGATTGCTCGGGGCTGTCCGCCTACCGCGCAGCGGTTTAGTTCACCGAGAACAATCACACGCTGATGGTATCGATTTTTTCAGCTATGCCCTTCGGCAAGCGCAAGGATTAGTACTTTCGCAGTACCGCCATCAGCTTACCCTGCACCTGCAGGCTGGCCCCGGAGACGAAAATCGGCTCCATGGCGGAGTTGGCGGGCTGCAACCGTATTTGCCCGTTCGGTTCGCGATAGAGGCGTTTCAGGGTGGTTTCCGTGCCGTCAACCAGCGCGACGACGATCTCGCCGTCCCGCACGGAATCCGTTTTTTGGATGAGCACAAAATCGCCGTCACAAATGTGATCGTCGATCATCGACTCGCCTCGCACTTGCAGCGCGTACGTTCCCGAATCCCCGATAAAATCCTGAAAATGCAGCATTTCCGGATTCGCGATGGCTTCGACCGGCACGCCGGCGGCAATTTTCCCGAGCAATGGCACGGCAAGGCCGGTCTCGACGGCGCGCCGCTTTTCCACCTCCGCCGCGTAGCGTGGCGCAATCTCCAGCGACCGGCTCTGATTGAACGCGCGGCGCAGATATCCCTTCGATTCCAGGGAGGAGACGTGTTTGTGAATGGTCGCCAACGAATTCAGAGACAATCCATCGGCAATCTCTTCATAGGAAGGCGAGTAGCGGTTCTTGTCGATGAAGTCCGCCAGAAACTCGAGAACCTCTTTTTGGCGTTTCGTGAGGGCCATGTCTCCCATAGTATGGGCGAATGGATAGCGAAGGTCAAGCGAAAAAGAGAAGAAACGGCGAAATTAGTTTTTGGAGCAGGAACCGGGCATTCCGCACATACCGCTGCCACAGCCGCCGGAGGGCATGGGCGCGCACGGTCCGGCGCTTTTCGCGCTGGCGGCGGCAAAGGTCGAGTACTGCTGTTCCAGTTTTGCTCCGCCGCAGCCCGGACAGGCGACGGCCGGCGAACTGGCGCGCACCAGCTTTTCAAACTGGCTTCCGCAACCGTCGCATCTGTATTCGTAAATCGGCATGTTTCTTCTATTCCAGTAACGCGCTTACCAGTTTATCAATTCCCTGTCTGGCTTCGGACGACAAAGTGTTGTAATTATTCACCAGAACGGTAAAGGCGAGCCGGCCGCGCCGCGGATGTTCCAGATAGCCGCCGAGGGCGCTGACATGCGAAAGCGTCCCGGTCTTGGCGCGGATTTTGGACTTTTCCGCCGCTCCCTGGAAGCGCCGGCTTAACGTACCGTCTTCACCGCCCACCGGCAGGGAATTGATCCAAGCTTCACTGGCGTCCGACGCCGCCATGAAGACGAGCAGCTTCGTAGTCGCCTCGGGCGTGAGCAGAGTGAGGCGCGAGAGTCCGGAGGCATCTTCGAAGTTCACATCGTCCTGCCCCAACCCCACGGTTGTCTCCAAAAATGTCTTCAATTCCGTCAGTCCCGCTTCCCGGCTTCCGAATAGTTTACCGTGGCGACTTACTTCGCGCAGCAGTAATTCGGCGTGTAAGTTCTGGCTTACTTTGTTGACAACCTTTACTAACTCAGCCAGTGGCGGCGATTGACGTTCGGCCAGTACAATCGTCCAGTCCGGCCCCGGCTCCTGTGTTCGGGAACGGTGGCGCGCCCTCGGGGCGTCGCGGACACGGATGCCGCGCCGTTCCAACGCTTCGGCCAGCACTTGCGCGGCGTAGAGAGCCGGATCGGGGACGGCGAGCAGTGCGGAATAGGGTTTCGCGTCCGCCGCAATCGATCCCGAGACGAACAGTTCATTGGTATTTGCGGGGCGATCCAGGCGGATGCGCGTCCGCTCTCCCGCCGCCGCCGTAGTCACTTGGAAGACCAGAACCACTTGCCCGGGCTCGGCGCTTAGATAGACATCCGCCGGTTCTCCCGGTGTGTCTCCCGGTCTAACTTCGAGGCGGAAGGAGTTATCCTGCAGTGTAAGCGCGGACACCGGCGCGCCGTACTCATACAGGGGATCGTCAATGGCCCATCCGTTCGGAAACGGATCCCAGACGTAGGCGGTGTCGTCCCCGATGAGAGCGCCGTCAATGCGGGTGACGCCGCGGCTGGCGATTTGCCTGGCCAGTTCGTCGATTCCGGGGGCGGCGTCGGCCCATTCCTTGTCCTTATCGTAGGGGAACGCGCGGCCCGAGAGCGAGGGATCTCCGCCGCCTACCAGGCGCACATCGCCGTGAATCACACCGTTCAAATCCGGGGCGGTTTCCGCCGTCACGCGCGTTGTCATTCTGTAATGCGGCCCTAGGCGCGTCAACGCTAAAGATGTGGAATAGAGCTTTGTATTTGATGCGGGGACGAACCAGTTCCGGGCGTTTCGCTCGAACACGGGCTTGCCTTTCAAGTCGACGACGCGCACGCCGACATGGGCGCGGGCGAGGGCCGGGGTGGCGGCGATGATTCGCTCGACGCGCTCGGGCAGCGGCGGACGGCGCTTCTTGGCCGCCCCGGAGACCGGCAGGAAGCAAAGCAGCGCAAGAGCCAGGATTCTTTGCGGCATGGGCAAGTCTCCCGATTATACTGTGGCCATGAGGCTGTTTCTGCTGGCGGCATTGCGGCCAAAGCAACCGCCGCCGCCGATGGCCGCGTCGACTGTGGCGATGCGGCTATTTCTGTTGGCGGCATTGCCGCTGATCGTTCCTGGGCAGGAGAAGATGCCGGCGCGCGCGGCGCCCGCGGATTATGCAGCCCATGCGCCAATTTCGCCTCGGCATGTTCTGGCGGCAGAGTTCCAGGGGCGCACGGTTCCGGCGGCCAACGCGGCTTTCGTGCTCCAGCACTATGTAGTGGTTGAAGTGGCGCTCTTTACGCGCGAGTACGAATTCAACTGCGGACGCTACTCGCTCCGGCTGAATGGGAAGACGGCGCTTCTTGCCCAGACACCGGGAATGGTGGCCGCGTCGTTGAAATATCCGGACTGGGAAAATCAGCGGCAAATCACGGCGACGGCGGGGGTTGGGGACGCCGGAGTGATCCTGGGCCGGCGGAATACGACGCCTCGGTTTCCCGGGGACCGGCGCGCGGGGTCAGCGCCGCCGGGTACGCCGGTGAATGCGGTCGAGGTCTCCGAAAACGCTCCGTGGGACTGGGTGGCTAAACTCGCATGGGAGGACGGTCCAGTGAAAGGCCCATCGGGCGGTCTGCTCTATTTCCCGTATAACGGCAATCTGGCAAAGCTCAAGACGATTGCGCTCATCTATAACAGCGACGAGGGGCTGATTACGCTGAAGCTGCGCGGGTCAGACGCGTCTCCAGCCAAATCAACAGCACGAGGACGCAGACCATAATCGAGCCCAAGGCAGGCACAAGCATCACGGTTCCAACACCCCACTCTTTCGCCACGAGTCCCAGGAGCCCTGGGGTAAGAAGGCCGCCAATGAGTCCGAGCGAAAAGATGCCGCCGAAGAACCCGGGGTGGTAATAGGGGAATCGGTGGGCGATCGATTCCACAGTTAGGGGGTAAATGGAGGCGAAGCCGCCGCCGATGAGGATAATCCCGGCGATTGCGCCGCCCATCATGGCCGTCATACTGAGCAAAACACAGCCGAACAGAGCCGCCAGAACACTGCCCAGCAGCATTCGCGAATGGCGCACCCTGGGGAGCATCGCCTGGGCCACTATGCGGCCTGCCAGCAAGGCTGTCCAATATACAGCCAGAAGCAGGATGCCGTTTGCCGGGCTCATGCCGAGTTGCTGAATAAGGAACAACGGCAGCCAGCCTGCAATCGCCCATTCATTGCCAAATTGAAAGAACAGCAGGAGCGTGAAGAGAATGGCGCCCGGGGAGCGGAAATCGGCCATCGCTTTATGGAAGGGAGGGAACGAGTGGGGGGTGTAGCCGAACGGCCCGCCGACGGCGAATCCGATGGTGAAATAGAACGGGATGACGGCCAGCAGGATCATCATGCTGGGCACGGTGTAGAAATTAAAGGCCCCGGCGGTGAGTAGCGCTGTTGTCAGGCAACCGAGGCCGAAGAGCCCGCCGGAGAGATTGATGGTTGCCGCGGGGTCGTGCTGATAGAGCGGTGTTATCGCATGGAATACGGCCGTGTTGACCATCGCGCCGGCGCCGCCCACAAGGAAGAGCGCGAACATTCGCTGGGAGGGCGGGTGCGGACCGGAGAGGTAGGCCAGTGCCAGGAGACCGGCGCAGGCGAGCCCGCTGGCCAGTGTTAGCAAAAGACGCAACCCGGTTCGCGTCACCAACCAGTGACAAACCTGCGCGCCGGCGTAGATACCGAAAGTAAGAAACAGGAAGTAGAGGCCGACCGTGGTGTAGTCGGAGTGAAGGTGGTAGCCCCAGGCAGGCAGGATCGCGCCCAGGAATGAGAACAGTACGCCTGAGAGGAAGAAGCCTCCCAGCGCCCGTCGTCCAGAGGCAGCTTGCAGCGTGGGTTGGCGCGCAGTGCCCGAAACTGGAGTTCCTTCGGTTGTTGCCGGCATCCGCCTTATTGTAACGCTCCTGATTTTCATATCGGGCGGAAAAATCTTCCAAATGGCGGATTATCGTCAACTGGCATTGAAGTAATTGGTGTTCGAAAGAGTTTAGGGCAATGGATTGTATGGCAGTGGGAAAAATATTGACAACGAAACGAGATCGCCTTACGACGGCCTTATCACTGAGGAAGGAGGAGGTCCAGTCATTATGGAAATTGGAAGTTTTTCTGGGCGCAGGGAGGTCGTCGGCAGTTGAGTCGGCCCTCTTTATCGTTCAGGCTTCGATCAGTGGCGAGGCCGCCGAGTTCTATCGGACCGGTGCCTCGCTGCGCTACAAACCAAGCCGAGTAGTAGCAGAAAGCGCTCGCCGCGGGTTGGTCCCCCGGCGGGTGTTCTGTTTTCGGGAACTCGCGCAAAACGGATTCGGACGCGATTTTGTGCTATCCTAATCCTTGAAAAGCCATGAAAGCCGGAATCCACCCCGCCTATAACCCCGTTAAAGTGATCTGCGCTTGCGGTAGCCAGTTTGAAACCCGTTCCTCGCACAAAGGGGACATCCGGTTGGAAATCTGCGCCGCTTGCCATCCATTTTTTACGGGCAAGCAAAAGTTGATCGATACCGAAGGACGCGTCGACCGCTTCCAAAAGATGCTGCTGAAATCCGCCGCTATCAAAGCGGCGCGCGAAACCGCGAGCTCCAACTAGTTCAAACCTTCGAATCCACCAACGAAAAGGCCTTGCCTGGCGGCAAGGCCTTTTCGCTATTCGTAGTGGAAGCGTCGACTATCAGCCGCCGCTGGAGCCCTGTTTTCGCTTGGCGTCCCGTTCGGCGCGCATCTTGTCGTATTCAAGCATTTGCGTGTCGCTCAAAATTCCGCGGATTCCAGTGGTCTGTTCGGATTGAAGTTTTTCCATCTCCGGCTTCGTGCGTTCCCGGAATTCCCGGTAGCGGTCGCGCGTGGCGTCCAAAATTTTTTCTACGTCCACGGCCTGCACATTGGTCAATTGCAGCCGCTGCTTCATCTCGGACATGTAGGCGCTTCGGTACTGTTCCGGGGTCTTGCGGTTCGTCGTCGCACTCACGTCTTTAACGCTATACAAACGATGCCCAAAGCCTCCAACCGCGGCTCCGCCGGCGAATACGAGGAGGAGATAGAGCCCGATAGTGAGACTGCTGCGTTTCATTGTTGTTTGGCCGAGCCGCCAGCGGGGGGCGGGAACGTCTCGATTGAGACCGGGTGCATGGCCGCGAGATCTTCCGGCGAATCGTCAGCATCCAGAGCTTCGATGTAAGTGGATTGATAGAACTGGGACGACGACAGCGCTGTACCCAATACGACGCCGAACATCAGACACAGCGCCAGTGCGCCGGCCAGCGCCCGGCGGCTCAGCGTCACCCATTGCAATACGGGGTTCCGTCGAGCCTCGATTCGCTGCCACAAAGCCGGCATGAAATTCGCCCCTGGCTCTGGATCCGGACAAGCGGCCCGGTAGTCGGTGAATAATCGATTCAGGCGTTGTTCGTGATTGTTTTCCATCGACATACGGTCTCCCAAAAGTCTACTCGTTTTTTACCGGGCGCGAGGAAAGGTTCGCTTGCGCTTCCTGCTCCTCGCTCTTTGCAAACGCCTTTAACACGCGCTGGCGTGCGCGAAACAGCCGCACCTTGAGCGCATTCTCATTCACTTTATACACATTTTCCAACTGCTTCAGCGACAAACCTTCCACTTCCTTCAAGGTCAAAAGAACTCGATCTTCCTCGCTCACAGCTCCCAACAAGGAATTCACAAAGTCGCGGACTTTTCCCTGCCGGACCTCTTCCCTTTGAACCAGCGTGCTTGCGTCGGCATCGGCCATCACTACTTGCTCTTCGCTAAGATCACTCATCCGGGCTTCCGGCCTTCGCCGTTGCCGCCGCAAATAGTCATAGGCCGCGTTCACCGTCAGACGGTACAGCCATGGCTCAAATACGTCCGGCTCCCGAAGTTGATCCAGCGAATAGTACAGGCGAACAAACACTTCCTGTCCTACGTCCTCCACATCCTCAGGCCGTCCAATAAGGCGCGAGATGGTACCGAGGATCCGCCGCCGGTACGCCTGCACAACCTGGTTGAAAGCCTGATCATCGCCTTGTTTGGCCTTTAGGATGAGATCGAAGTCAACCAGCATCGGGACTCGCCACCAAATCTTCGCGGCTCTGCCCAACTATCTCCGGCCAGCCTTTTATCTGCTTCCCGCAGACCGTACTGATCAGTAGGCGCTTTTCCACTCTCTACAGGTTACAGCAGTTTCGCCCGATGGCTAAGAAAGAGGAAATCTTCATTTCCTCACGCCGCCGCCGACACTGCGGGGCTCTGCCCCTCTAGCAGAGTCCCGTCCCTTTCTCTCGCATACTTCTCCAGCGATTGCATCAATCGCTCTATCGTCCGCCGTCGTTGTAGCAAATATGACAATTGCTCTTCCACGGGCGCAATCCTTAGCGCTGGTGGCAAAATCTTTGGGGGAATCATACTCTAGTATTAGAACTAGCAGTACCTTTTTCGTATTGCAATGAGAAAATAGTACTACTCCTGTATTTTTCTGCTTCCGAGGCATCTTCCATCCATGGCACGCGGCGAGCCAATTGACGGATCTCGTCCATCCGAATTCCCAGGAGTTCGGTTTCAAAGCTCACCCCAAAATACCGCCGGGGCTCCGCCATGGGCCGGAAACCGTAGAGCCGTTGATAGAAGCTCCGAGTGCTCGACGCGCGGGCGGGGCGTGAGCCACTCCACTTCGTATTGCTCGCCCAGCGCCGCCATGCTCCTCAGCAGGGCGTAGAATGAAGTGTCACTCAGGATTCCAAGCCCCGTCGCGATCCCGCGCTGAAGGGCGAAAAAGGCCGCGCCACGCAGTTCACGGCCTTTACAATAGTCCCGCGCTAAGGCAGCGCAAAGGCCACGTAGGCGCCGCTAATCTGCTTCTGCGTGTCGCGCGTCAAACCGGCTTGCGCCGCCGCGCAGAACACGACATATTGCCTGCCCCCGACAGAGTAAACCGCCGGCATGCCCTCCAGCGCCGTGTCCACTTCGGCTTCCCACAACGCCTTGCCCGTGTCGACATCGAGGGCGCGAACATGCCGGTCCCGCGTGCCCGTGAAAATGATCCCGCCCGCGGTCACTACCGGCCCCACCTTCGGATAATGCGACCCCGTATCTTTGATGCCTTTCGCCGCCAAATGCGGCACCTCTCCCAGCGGGATCTGCCATCGGATCGTGCCTTCGTTCAGGTCGTAGGCCGTCAAAGTTGACCACGGCGGCTTTATCGGCGACAGGCCGTCGCTGGCGATCATAAAACCGAATCCGCTCAAGTAGCGCTCCGCGTCGGCCTCGCTGTTGCCTGCCGGCACGGTCGCCCGCGCACGGGCCGGATTGTACAAATATCCGATCAATTCATCCAGTTCCGCGTTCGTCAACTTCGGATATCCCGGCATCGGCCCCACACCCTGGCGAATGGCATTCACAAGCTGCTCGCGCGGCAGGCGCACGGCGATGTCATCGAGCGCCGGCATGGCAGGCGGCGCTCCACGACGGTCCGCCTTATGGCAGTTCAAACAATGGACCTGATACAACGACTGCCCGCGCTGTTCCGGGGAATCGTTGAAACCGCCCCTGGCCTTGCCCTCCGGCTCCAGTTTCAACATCGCCGGCAGGTCTTTCGAGACCACATACAGAAAGCCGCGCGAAGGCTCGACGGCCGCGCCGCTCCAATTCGCGCCGCCGTTATTTCCCGGCATTTGAATTGTGTTCCGCGTTCCCGGCGGCGTGAACAGCCCTTCGTTGCGCGCGCTCAAAATATCGTCCCGGAATTTCGCCCGGTCGGAGGGACTCAAGTGCGGGCTCAAGTCGTCCACGGTGAACTTCTGGCGCGCGAACGGCGGCGGTTTGGTGGGGAATGGCTGCGTCGGCCAGGTCTTCTCATTCGGCATGTCGGACTTCGGCACCGGGCGCTCTTCGATGGGCCATAGCGGCTCGCCCGTCACGCGGTTAAACACCCAAATAAACCCTTGTTTCGACACCTGTGCGACCGCATCCACGCTCTTCCCGCCGTGCTGGACGGTGATGAGTTTCGGCGCGGTGGCGTCGTCGTAATCCCAGATGTCGTGGTGGACCATTTGGAAGTGCCAGATACGCTTCCCGGTCCGCGCGTCCAACGCCAGCAGCGAGTCGCTGAACAGGTTGGCGCCGGCCCGGTCAGCGCCGTAGAAGTTGTACTTCGCGCTCGCCGTCGGCGCGTACAAAATCCCACGCTTCACGTCGAGCGACATCTCGCCCCACACATTGGCGCCGCCGACGGTTTTCCAGGCATCTTTAGGCCAGGTTTCATAACCGAATTCGCCCGGCCTGGGGACCGTGTGAAAGGTCCAGACCAGGCGGCCCGTGCGAACATCGAAGGCACGCAAGTCGCCGGGCGCCGACCCATACCCCTGATTGGTGGCCGACCCGACAATCAGCAGGTCTTCAAACACGCGGCCGGGCGTGGTGGACTGCACCAGGGCGATGGTCGAGGGGTCCCGGTCCAGCCCCTCTTTCAGATCGACACTCCCGTCCCGGCCGAAGGTCAAAATGGCTTTGCCGGACACCGCGTCAACCGCCCGCAGCCGGTGATTCGACGCAAACAAAAGCCGCCGTTCCTTCCGATCTTTACTCTCCCAATAATTGATGCCGCGGTTGGTGATGATCTTCGTATCCGCGCCCGGCGCGAACGTCCATTTTTCTTTGCCGGTGGCCGCGTCCAAGGCCACAATCGAGTTGTTCTTCGCCAGGACGTAAAGTGTCGAATCCACCATCACGGGATTGAAAAAATACCGGTTGGAGTCTCCGGTGGGATACGTCCAGGCCCTTTGCAGCTTGGAGACGTTGGAGCGATTGATCTGCGTCAACGGGGAGTATTGGGAAGCGTCCGCGCCCCCGCCGTAATCCGGCCAACTCTGTCCCAACGCGCACAGCCCGCCCAGCAAGATGAAAAATCGCATTCCTCCAGAATACTCCCAACTTAATATTTGTCGAATCGCCGCCGCCGGGTCAATCCCCATCACACCTGAGCTATGCACAGCTTCGTGCCCGCGTTTGCGGGCGGAAACGCGGTGAACCATTTGGTGACCTCGAGAACATGGGGTAAAACAGTAGTGCCGCGAAGATTTCAGCTTCGCGGACCGGCCCCAAGGAGG
>SHUN01000073.1 GCA_009697495.1 Bryobacterales bacterium
CCAGCAAACATACCCCAACAAAACCCGCGTCGGGATGATCAATCACCGCAGCGGGCATTCGCCCACCGAAGCCAGCGTCCAAATCGCAATGGAATGGCTCGAACGCTGGCTCCAATAACCCCTGTGGAAAGGCGGGGCGCGGTAGGGACGCCCACAGATCCGTACGGGCGCTATTTGCGCATACGGCTCCTACCTTGGGTATTTGTCGTCAAAGCGAACCGGAGCGTAAGGATGCACCCGTTCAGGCCGGGGCAGCCAGCCCTCAATCAGTCGAGTCATTCGCTCCGCCGTGATCGGGGTCTTTTGGCTGCGCCTATCCAGCGCATGCCGCCAGTACCGTCCGAGGCGTTCCCGAAACAGGCATGGACTCGCGCGAGTTCCCCCGGTACCGCGTGGTATTGGTAATGGCCGTTGCGTACACTGCGGAGCCACTTGCCAAGCGCCGGCACCGGTGCGTGCATCCGCCTGCTTCACTTCTTGCAGTGTTGCTTCTACACGTTTGCCTATCGACCAACCGCCAGATGGCAAAATACCCGGCACTTCAGGCGGTACCCGGACTTCGGCCAGAGTTCCCCATAGCTTTTTTTTAGCGCAATGTGCTCCGCCATCAACTCGGCCTAGACCTCGTCCTTGGCCTGGAACGCCGCCGCTCCATTTTCAAAGAACTCCTTCTGCCAACGGTAGAACACCGTCGGCTGGAGGCCCAATTCATCACACAGTTTTGAGATCGGCGTCTGCTCCATTTCCAACGGAGGCAAGACACAGCAATGTCGGCATCCCGATTGAGGTTTTTAGAAGCTCAGTATCCCAGCCCACCGATGCCTCTGTTTACGCTTCGAATGCCGCCTCGCGACGACACCCGCAAAACTCGACGCCAAGATGGCTTGCTATTCCTTTCTTGTAGGACTCTTTCATTCCCTACTACATCCCGGTTTATCCCGGCGCATCTGCCTGGCGCCAGTTTTCTACAGGTTAGCGTTTTTCGGCTAGGGTCTTCATTTGCGCCAGGCCCTTTTCGAAATCGCCGCCGACGGCTTTGGCCATTCCGCCCATGGCGAGCAGGAAGCCCCTTTCAATGAAGCCATTCTCGCCGCTCATGGCCCATTCCACGGTGGAGCCGCCAGCCGCCGGCTGAATGGTGAACACCGTCAGCGACGTTGACGCGAACGGCTTTATGAATTCGAGGTTGATGGTGACGCTCTCAGCGGGGACGCTTTTGGTAATGGTCATGCGGCCCTCGCCGACATCGTCCTTCTGGCTTGTCCAGTGATAACTGGCGCCGCTACCGGCTGGGGCGCCGGAATACGTGGTTTTCATATTTGGATCGAGCTTGGCCCACGGGGACCAGCCATCCCATTTATGGAAGTCATTGATTAGCGCGTGGACGCCGGCCGGAGGGGCCGCGATTTGGGCGGAGCGGGTCACCCTAAATGCGCCCGGCAGCAACGCGATAACAATTAGCAGGCCGACGATGAGTCCCAGAATGGCGATACCGATTTTTTTCAACATGAAACGGGCTCCTTGTTAGAAATACAGTTTGAGTCCAAGCTGCATGACGCGGGCCTGAGCGGTGTTGGAAATCACTCCCGCAAGAGCGTTGCCGATACTGGAGTTGGGCGGGGTGAAGTTAGCGCGGTTAGAGGCGTTAAACATCTCCCAGCGGAACTGTACCCGCTTTCCTTCGCCAAATGGAAATTCGCGCTGGAGGCCGAAGTCGACGTTGACGTTGCCTAGCCCAACCAGGATACCGCGGCCGGAGTTGCCGTACGTGAACTGGGCGGGAGCGGCCCAGGCGGTGAGATCGAACCAACGGTCAATGGTGCGTTCGGAAACGGGGAGGTTGCCGTTCTTAATCCGGTTCGGGCGGTCCCCGCCGCCGCCCGCAGAGTTAGACACACCCGCAGCGGCCGTAGCCGTGAATTTTTCGCCGGTGGACATAGTCCAAATACCGGTGATGTTCCAGTTGCCGATGATGTAGCTCATCGGGCCGCTGGCAACGAATTGGCGGCCCTTGCCGAAGGGGAGTGCCCAATTGTGATTGAACACGGCGATGTGGTTCCGATCCTCCGGCATGGGGCCCCATTCGCAGGCAGTGCAGCGACTATCCTGCGGAGGTCCGTTGCCGCCGCCGTTGATGTTAGTTCCGTTGGCCATGTATTTGGAGTACGTGTAGGCTAATGACGCCGTGAATCCCTTGGAATACCGCTTTTCGACTCGGGTTTGGAAGGAGTGATATTTGGCGGAAGCATAATTACTGCGATAAGTGAGATTGACGATATTGGGATTGACGCCGAAGAAGGGGCGGCGGGGGTTTTGGCCGCCGGCTCCAGGGACCGATTGGTTGATGTTCATGTTGGAGACAAGGCCGATAGTGCGGGTGCCGATATAGGCCACATCGAGCAGCGTTTGCGGGAGAATCTCGCGTTGGAGGCCCAGGCTCCACTGCATGACTTTGGTGGACTGCAGGTTGTAATCCCAAACGTTGGGGTTGCCGGAGGAGAGTTGAACGGTATCGCTAGGGTTAAGGGGAACAGCGGCGGGAATGCCATCGGAGAGGCGGCGGAGCGGAGCGGCGTTTTGATCGGTCGCGATAACTTGGGAAAAGAAACATGGCAAGTTTTTGTATAACTGGCCGCCGCCTTGGCCTGCCTCGACAAATGATATTCCGAAGCCGCTACGGAGTACTGTCTTGCGGTCCTTAGTCAGCATGTAAGCCAGACCGGTGCGAGGGGCGTAGTTATTCAAGTCCAAGTTACGGAGCCTTCTTTGCGCCCCGGAGCCGGAGGCGATTTCGAGCTTAGCGGTATCGAGATTGAAGTTCGACCAGCGATTGTGGACTTCGTAGGGCGGGGCCTGAATGTCGTATCGAAGGCCGGCATTGATGGTGAGGCGGCTGTTGACGCGCCACGTGTCATCGACGAACGCGCCCATGTTCCAGAAACGCATGCCGAAGGTACCGACGAGGATGTTGCGGTTGATGCCGGAGGTCGCGCCAATGGCAAAGTCGGAGAGGGCGGTGGCGGTGGTGGTGGTATTGATTTGACGCGTGAACTGCCCGTTAAAGGAGAAGTCGCCGCGGGTGGGGAAGGCGGAGAAGCCATTGAAGCGATGGCGGACGTAAACGCCGCCGGCCTTCAAAGTGTGCGCGCCGCGGGTCCAGGTCATGACGTTCTCGTATTGGAATGACGTGGTGCGGCTAACTTCCGGATAAGTGGAGTTGTCGCCGAGGCCGGAGAAACCGGTGATGGTGAATGCCGGCAGGCCGCCGGACTTGTCATTCGTATTAACGCCGGGAATGCCGAGGGCAGTCGCTGTCGAGAACGGATTGCCGAGAGGCTCGATGTTCTGATTCCAGCGAACGGCGCCGAGGCGAGTCTCGTTAATCAGTGACGGCGTAAAGACCTTGACGTAGTTAAACGTGGCGGATTGGTTGCGGAGCGGCGTGTCAGTGGCGGTGTAAGTACCGTCAGCGGCGAGATACGGGTTTTGGTCGAGACTGGCGCCCGCACGGACGGGGATGAAGCCGGGGATGACGAGGCTGGTGTTGTCCCAGGAGTATTTGAAAAACAGACGGTCAGCCGAACCAACGTTTTGATCCAGACGGACGTCGAACTGATCGGTGGATTGACGCTGCGTGGGGTTATAGGCGAAGTTGCGGTTCGCGGCCGGAGATGTGGGATCGGGGAGAAGCGCGAATAGCTTCCCAGCGGCCGGATCGAGCCGGGTGCGGGGAATCAGGTTGCCGGGGAATGGCGTGCGGAGAGTGCCCGTAAGCGTTGTTGGGTCAAAAACCTGGGTGGCGAGGGCCGCGAAGTTCCCAGTGGCGACCATCTCGCGCTGGGCAAGCGTGGCGATGGTTGAAATACTGGAGCGAGGCTGGGCGACGCGAATGCCCTGGTAGTCGGCGAAGAAGAAAGTCCGGTCCTTACGGATCGGGCCGCCAACGGTGCCGCCGAATTCGTTGCGGCGAAAAGCAGGTTTGGCGACGCCGAGACGGTTGTTAAAAAACTGGTTGGCGTCGAGCGCGGAGTTACGAAGGAACTCGTAGGCGGAAGCGCGGAAGCGGTTGGTGCCGGAGCGGGTTTGGACGATGGTGACGGCTCCGGCGGCGATGCCGTATTCGGCGGAATAGTTGGAGGTCAGGACGCGCATTTCCTGGATCGAGTCGACGGTGGGAACCATGATCAGCGTGCTGAGCCAGAGGTTGCGGTTAACCATGCCGTCAATGAAATAGGAGTTGTTTTGCGGGCTGGAGCCGTTGACGGAAATATTGACGTCGCCGCGCATGGCGTAGGGAGACGAAGTCAAATTGCCAGCCGAACCGGCGTAGGCACCGGGACCTAACAGAACGAGCGAAGTGAACGTCCGGTTCTTCAGCGGCATTTCGATCATCTGATCGTTGGTGACCAGCGAGGACACCATGGCGGTCTGGGACTGGAGCAGCGGGGCGGCTTCGGAGACCTCGATGGTTTGGCGGACGTCGCCGATGGCGAGACGAAGGTCAACGGTGATGGCGTCGGCCGCGGTGAGTTCGATGGCGGTGCGAACGAGTTTCTGGAAGCCCGCCTGCTCGACGGTGATCTTATATTGACCGGGCGGCAGCGCGTAGGCGACGTACTGGCCATTGGCGTTGGAGCTTGCCTCGCGGTTAACGCCGGAGGCTTCGTTCTGGATCAGGACTTTAGCGTTGGCGATGGAGGCGCCGGCCTGGTCGGTAATCTGGCCAGCGATGGTGCCGTTGGTACCCTGAGCGAAGACAGCAAAGGTGAGTGTGATGAGAGCGAGAAGATAGCGAGACATAGGCTTTAGGGAATGCTATCAGAGATAGCGACGAGTTGGCGGGCACCGTTCAACCCCGGATTTCGCCACTCGGCCTGGATTATCCCCATTCGATGCGTGGTATTTGGATGCGACTGGGACCAAGGGTACACTGGATCGTCGTAGTCCATCTTGGAACAGGGAGCATAGTATGCACAAGCCCATTAAGTACGTGGAAAAGGCCGTCACCGCAACGGCGAACATTGCCTGGCAAGTTTTTGACCGTCTGAACCAGTTCAACCAGAACGCTTCGTTCACGCCGAAGTGGTCGGACAAGCCGTTGCTGAAGAGTTACGAGAAGCAGAAGCCCACCCTGGGATGGCCGCGCGAGACCGATTCGCTGTGCCCGAAGTGCATTCCGGAGTTGCGCAATAAGGTTGTCAACGGCGAAACACCGATGGAAGTGTTGCTCAACGAGAAGAACGGCGAGATCAAGGCGCAGATCATCGAGCGCGACGGCAAAATTTTGATGGTGAAGGAATGCGAGATCCACGGCAAGTTTGAAGACTTGATGTCGATCGATCCCGCGTTCAGCAAGCATTTGGAAGACGTTTTCCCGGGCCGCGACATTCGCGCCCACAACGACGAAAAACTCCACAATCACGGCACCTCAACCATCACCCACGGCCGCGGATCGGTGTTGACCATCGATTTGACCAACCGCTGCAACATGATGTGCGACCCCTGCTTTATGGACGCGAACCAAGTGGGGTTCGTGCATGAACTGAGCTGGGAAGACATTAAGACGATGCTTGATAACGCCATCACCATCAAGCCGCGCCGTCAGATGTCGGTGCAGTTCTCCGGTGGTGAGCCGACGTTGTCGCCGTACTTCCTGGACGCCGTTCGTTATTCGCGCAAAGTGGGCTACAACTCGGTCCAGGCCGCCACAAACGGCATTGAGTTCGCCAAGAGCACGGAATTTTGTAAGCAGGCGGCCGAAGCCGGTCTGCGTTACGCGTATTTGCAGTTTGACGGCGTGGGCAATGAGGCGAACAGCCATCGCCGCGTCGGCAATCTGTTCGATGTGAAACTGAAGGCGATCACGAACCTGCACAATGCCGGTGTCGACATCGTCCCGGTCATCACGATCATCAATAGCATCAATAATGAGCAAGTGGGCGCGGTGGTGCGTTTCGCGCTCGACAATCCGAAGATTATCAGCTTCCTCTCGTTCCAGCCCGTGTCGTTCACCGGTCGTGACGAGGAAGTGACCCCGGAGCGCCGTGCGGCCCAGCGCTACACGTTGAGCCATTTGGCGCATGACGTTAAGAATCAAGTGGGACTCGGCATCCCAACCCGCGACTGGTTCCCGATCTCGTTCATGTCGACCTTCTCCGATTGGGCCGATCTGGTTCACGGACCGGAGCACGAATGGGGACAATTGTCGTGCGGCTGCCACCCGAATTGCGGGATCGGCATGGCGTTAATGGTCGATAAGGAAACCAAGGAAGCCCGCCCGGTGACCGCGTTCCTGAATGCCGATCAGTTGGCGAAGGACATTGCGAAGGTCAACGACGCCGCTCGCGGCAAGAAATTGTCGATCATCGGCGTGTCGCTCGCTCTGTTGCGCAACTACAAGCCGTTTGAAGCTCCGACTCACTTCCGTTTGATGGATCTGTTGCAGAAGTTCGACAAGTGCTTTGGCGCCACCGGGCGCAGCTACGGCAAGGTGACCGGCGACCGGACGATGAAGGACATCGAACTGCGCCGCGCCGACCGTTGGAACTTCCTGTTCATCGCTGGAATGTGGTTCCAGGATCTGTTCAACTACGACTTCCGCCGCACCGAACAGTGCATTATTCCGTACGCGACGCAGCAGGGCGAAATCAGCTTCTGCGCCTACAACACCGGTGTCGGCTGGCGGAACATCATCGAGAAAATGCACATGACGGCCAGCTTGACCAAGTGGTACGAAGAGAACGGGCGTCATGAGATCTTCGCGGGCGGCAAGAGCGTCGGTTTGGATGAACAGAAGCATAAGCTGCTGTTGAACGACGCCGACGTGCAGCGCGAACGCCAGCACGATATGGACATCACCGGCGTGGCCAAAAATGCGCGGGAAGAGAAGATCAAAGTACGCGACGAAAAGATGAAGGAAACGATGAAGGAATCGGCGAAGAATGCAGAAATGGCGAAGTTGTACCGCCAGCACGTATTGAAAGAGCCGAAGCCCGAAGGCGGTTTCGTACCGCTGGGCGCGTTGGGCGGGATTGCTCCGGCCGCTCCGAAGAAGGTCGAGAAGATCGAAGAAGTGGGAACTTTCGGCGATTAGCATTGTAGCTGTTTAGAGGACGAGGGCCGCTGGTGAAAGCCGGCGGCCTTTTCCTTTGTACCAGGGCAAATTCGGCGCTTGCATGCGAAAAAGGGGGGGCCAGACTGGGAGCGTGCTACGTTCATTGAAGGGCCGTGGCACTCGACGATCTGTCGCCGCGTGACGGCCACCGGTCATTCCTTCGCTGTAATCGGCGGCTTGGCGTGCCCGATCAAAGACGCCTGAAGACATGGCGCCATGCGAAACAGCCATTGCAGCTTCGATGGCCCTCCACGTGCACATTTCTTCCTGACAGGAGGCAATGAATGCCAAATAATGCCGTCCCCTACGGGGACCAATTCGCCCATGACTCCGCTACTCTCGGTGAAAAACTATCAGATTCCGCGGACGAACTAAAAGACAGGGTCTCGGACTTCGGTCGAACGGCGGACAACTCCGTTGACTCCAGCCGGGATGCAGCCGCCAGCGGGCTGCAACGGGCCGCAACGGCGCTCCATGAAAAGGCGTCGTCGCTACCGGGAGGCGAAAGAGTGAGCGGCATGGCGCACGCCACGGCCGAAACACTCAGCTCTACCGCCGATTACGTGAGGGATAACGACGTCAGCCGCATGATGTCCGATGTCGGCGGTGTCGTCAAGAAGAACCCGGGCCCCTCACTCCTGGCGGCCGTGGCGATCGGCTTCCTCGTGGGACGGGCTTTCAGCGGAAACCGGGATTGATTGAGGAAGGCGAGGAGTTACTAAATGGCGCTCGGCGACCGTTCCATCTCAGTCGTTTTGCAGGACATTATTGCCAATGTGCAAGAGATCGTGCGATCCGAGGTCCGTCTCGCCAAGACGGAAATTCGTGAAGAGGTTGCAACTGCCAGACCCTGGGCGCAAATGCTCGGCGCAGGCGCGGTTGCCGCTCTCTTCGCGATCTTGTTCGTGCTCCTCATGATCGTCCATGCCCTCGCCCTCATCATGCCAATGTGGGCTGCTTCGCTGAGCGTGGGGGCAGCCTTGGCTATGTCCGCAAGCTTCCTGCTCACGGCCGGAATGAAACGGTTTCAACTTACCCCCGGCCAACCAATAAAAAACACACAGGAGAAAATGCAATGGGCCAAACAACAGGCGAAATAATATCTCATATCGATGAAACCCGGCACGACTTGGGCGACAACCTTGATGAACTGGAACAGAAGGTTAAGTCGGCAACCGATTGGAGGCAGCATTTCCAGACTAAGCCGATGACATTGCTGGGCGTCGCGTTCGGCGGCGGCATTCTGCTATCTATGGCCTTGGCCGGGAGCAGGAGCAAACGCATTCGGGAATTCGCTGCCGCGTCCGGTCCCGCGCCCTATATGGCCTCCCCCCGTGAGCGACACAAGGCGCTCGAAACCTGGGACAACATCAAAGGCGCTCTCATAGGCGTGGCCGCGACTCGGTTTACTGACTTCGTGGACCAAGTCGTCCCTGGTTTCAACAAACATTATCAAACCGCCAGCGAGAAGGGCCGGGCGGCGCAACACTCGAGAGGCACTGGAAACGCCAGCACACTCCAAAACTGAGTCGAATCACTCGGAATCCTTCAAGATCAATTGCCGCCGCCCCGGCCCAATATGGTCGGGGCGGAACGCCTTCCGAAGCTGAAGCTAAGACCGTGCAAGGCGATGATGGGCTTGGTTGCCAAGGGCCAGGACGTCAGGGATCGTCGCATGCGCCGCGCCAGTTAGGCTCGCCGCGGGCTCCGGTGCCTGTCGAGCTAGCTCATCGAAGCGCCCGCCTTTAAGGGAACCCGCCCGTCAGATCCAACCGGCAAAGCACTTAACTCCACCGATTGCTCCTAAGACCAGTACCTCTGGAGGGGTGATTCCCCTTAGCCTACGCAAAATCCCCCGAGGCCCTCTGCCTATTGCCGGTCGAACTGTCGCAAATGTTATCCCTAACGTTTTCGCCCGGTTCTGGCGATAAATAAGTGTGAGCGGCAAGGCGAACCTTGACGGAACGCCGCCGGCAGGGCTCCGCGCCGCTTCTTTGTGCTCGACCGAATTCGATACGATAATCCGGTGCTCATATTTTGGTTATTCGCGATAACGGCGGGACTGCAAGCGGAGCCATTGCAGTGGCAGGATCTGACTCCGCCGATGCGCGCGCTGGTCACTCAGGCAGGGCTGACCGAATCGGCCTTTCCCGGCTGGCTGCTTCAGCGCCACGAAGCGGCCACGGACCGGCTGGCCTCCGGGGCGGCCGAACACATCGCTTATTTCCTGCTGCAATCCGCAACGCTGCTCGACCATCCGCCGCTCAATCCGGCCCGCGAGGCCAAACGGTATCTGCAATCTCTTTCCGGTTCGCAACGGGCAGCTTTCCTCGCCGGATCAATCCCCGCCGCGCCTCTTGCCGCGCCAGTCCATCGGCGGATGGATGCGTTTTGGAACCGGCCGCCAGCTTCCGAACGGCACAGCCTGCTCC
>SHUN01000074.1 GCA_009697495.1 Bryobacterales bacterium
TGTGCTGGAAATGTTCCGTCGTGCATTGCCGGACGGCACTTCACGCAGTTGCCTCGACCGGCTCTCCAACCGCCTCACCAAGATCGTTGCCGAAGCACGTAAACTCGCTACGCCCTAAGAACGGGCAGAGATTGGCCGGTTAATAGGATAATGCGCCAGGCCACCGCTCGCCTACCCGAAGTGTCTTCAAATTCGGGTAGGCGGGGACTGGCGGCCCGCCGCCCCCTCCCCGCCCCGAAAACGGCGACCTTCGGCGCGCTCGAGAATTGACCCTTTATGTTCGCCAAAATCGACCCAGCCGCCCGCCGCCGGCGGGTAAGTTTTGCCGCACGCCGAGCCCTGCGGCACCGGCGCAAGAGCTTCGTTGTAAAGCCTGGGGTCGTGGGCGGGCATCGCGGTTCTCCCATTCCAGCCGCGCGTTCCATCTACAATCGGAGAATCGTGACTAAAGACGAAATCATTCTAGCCAACAAAGAGTGCCTGTTTCCCTCGGTGTTTCATTACTACCGCGACCCGCTGGTGATCACGCACGCCAAGGATCAATATGTCTGGGACGCCGACGGCAACCAATATCTGGATTTTTTCGGCGGCATCCTGACCATCAGCGTTGGCCACTGCAACGACAAGGTGAACGCGAAAGTCCATGCGCAAACGGACAAGCTCCAACACGTCTCCACCGTCTTCGCCACCGAACCGCAAGCGGCGCTGGCGCGCACAATTGCCGGCATCGCGCCGGGCCAAGGCTGGAAATCGTTCTTCACCACCAGCGGCACTGAGGCCAACGAAATGGCGATCCTGGCCGCCCGCTGCTACACCGGATCGTCGGAGATCATCGCGCTTCGCCACTCCTACCATGGGCGTTCGTCGCTCACCATGGGATTGACCGGACAAGGCGCGTGGAAACTCGGTCCGGTGATGCAGCCGGGCATTGCGTTTGCGCACAATGCGTACTGTTACCGCTGTCCCTTCGGGTTGACGTATCCAAGCTGCGATGTGAAGTGCGCCCAGGATGTCAAAGATGTGATTCGCACCACGACCTCCGGCCAAATTGCAGGCATGATCGCCGAACCGATCCAGGGTGTTGGCGGTTTCATCACGCCGCCCAAGGAATACTTCGGTATCGTGGCGGCCATCGTCCGCGAGCACGGCGGCATCTTCATCAGCGATGAGGTACAGACCGCCTGGGGCCGTACCGGAAACAAGTGGTGGGGCATTGAGCAATGGGGCGTCACACCCGACATGCTGACCAGCGCGAAGGGTTTAGGAAACGGACTCCCGATCGGCCTGACAGCCGCGCGCCCGGAAGTGGCGAACGCGCTGAAGGGGCTGACCATTTCCACCTTCGGCGGCGGCCCTATTCCAACCACGGCGGCGAAGGCGGTGATCGATTTGATCGAGGAAGAAAACCTGGCCGTCAATGCAGCCGAAACCGGCGCCTACCTGCGAGGCCGGCTGGAAGATTTGCAGGAGCGGCACCCGATCATTGGCGACGTGAGGGGGATGGGGCTCATGCAGGCGATTGAGTTGGTGCGGGATCGGGAGTCAAAGGAGCCGGCGACAGAGGAGACGGCGCGCCTGATGGAAGCGGCGCGGAAGAATCGAATTCTCATCGGCAAGGGCGGGCTGAACGGTAACGTGATCCGAATCTCTCCGCCGTTGAATATTCGGCGCTCGGATGTGGATGAATTCATCTGCCTGCTTGATCTGAGTTTGTTGAGTATTAGGGCGTAGGATTAGAAAGTCGCGCCGCGTTTGATGTCGCGCAGTGTCTCCGCCAGCCACTCGCTCGGGTCTGGAAGCGGGCTGAAAATCGTTCGGCCCCGTCGCCGGGCCGCGCCAGGGTTCAGGATCAGGGCGCCATCGTCGGAAAGAAGGAGGAAGCGGCCAGTGTAATCAATGTCAAATCATTCGAATCGGTCCGTGATCGCAGGAAATCCTCGATGGAAATCGCGCGGGAACACACGCAACGCAGTGGTGTAAATGCCGTCGGCCGGCCGCAGTCGCTTGCAGTCAGGTAACTCAGCCTGGTAACAACAGAAGTAACGGCTTGCTACACACGAAGCCGGCTCACTGTGACCGAGCCGCGGAAACATTCATCCACGTCGCGGCCGGGCGTTACCGGACGAGCGGCATATGTGCCGGAATAGCGGAAGGAATCCCCGTCGCGCTGAAAGCGCACGTCAAGCGGCGCGTCGTCGGGCTCGCAGTCCAGTATGGAGAACCCGGGATCGCCTTCCAAATGCGGAAGATTCACGTTCCAATAATCCTTTGCGCGGAGCCCTCCGTCGATGATGCGGCACACGGCTAAAGCGGCGAGCACGCCTGAAACATCCCAATCGAGGGGCAGCCCGCGGCGCACGTACTGCGAAATCGCAACAGCGGGTCGGCCGTGGAACGCGGCTTCCCGGGCCGCCGCGACCGTGCCGGAGGAGTAGATATCGACGCCCAGATTTCCGCCGCGGTTGATGCCGGAGAAGACCCAGTCGATTTGGGGCAGGAGCTCGCTAAGGGCCACGCGCACGCAATCGGCCGGAGTCCCGGAGAGGTGATACTCCCGCGCGCCCGTCGCGGTGAGGGTAAGCGGCGCGTCCGTCGTTACGCGATGCCCGGCGTAGGAGTGTGGATCGCGCGGGGCAACGACGTACACTTCGCCAAACCGGGCGGCAAGAGTTTTCATCTCCGCCAAGCCGGGGGCGTCCCAACCGTCGTCATTCGTCACCAGGATGTTCGGGCGGGCCATAGGCGGAGTATCCTAACTCCAGGATATGTCAACCTCTAACAACTCTTCCGCAATGCCCTGCCGCCCTTTAGGCAATACCGGCGAAATGGTTTCCGTCATCGGCATCGGCGGCTGGCACCTCGGGCTGAAGCACGTCGACGAAGCGCTGAGTATTCGCATCATCCGCGAAGCGATGGACCGAGGCGTCAACTTCCTGGACAACTGCTGGGATTACAATCAGGGCCTCAGCGAAGAGCGCATGGGCAAGGCGTTGCGCGACGGGTATCGCGAAAAAGCGTTCGTGATGACGAAGATCGACGGGCGCTCCTATGCGGAAGCAATGCGCCAGTTGGAGGACTGTCTGCGGCGTCTGGAAACCGATTGCATCGACCTTGTGCAGCATCATGAAATTCAGCGTTTCGAGGATCCGTTTCGCATCCTCGACGAAGAGGGCGCGCATGCCGCGTTGGAAGACGCGCGCAAAGCCGGCAAGCTCCGCTACACCGGATTCACCGGCCACAAAGATCCGCTGATGCATTTGCGCATGCTGGAAATTGCCGCCGAACGAGGCGTGCGTTTCGACGCGGTGCAGATGCCTCTCAACGTGATGGACGCGCACTATCGCAGCTTCGCCCGGCTCGTGCTTCCGGAGCTCGTCAGGCAAGGCATTGCGCCGCTGGCGATGAAGACCATGGCCAACGGCCACATCCTGAAATCAAACACCGTCTCGGCCATTGAGTGCCTGCAGTACGCGCTCAATTTGCCGGTGGCCACGGTCATCACCGGTATCGATACGATGGCGATTCTCGATCAGGCCTTCGAGGCCGTCCGCACGTTCCAGCCGATGAGCGCCGCCGAAGTCGACGCGCTGCTCGCCCGGACAAAAGACAAGGCCCGCGACGGCGCTTTTGAACTCTTCAAAACGACCAGCATTTATGACGGCACCGGCGCCAATCCGGAGTGGCTCGGCCAGGAGCCGAAACGCCTGCGGGACGCGGTGTTGACGATCTGAGTCGCTATTTCCCACGCCGCCAAAGCGGCGAAGAAAATCAGCCGGTTCAGCCGCCCCCCGTTTCGAGGTTTGGTCTCAAAACCCGTACAGCCGCGCCGGATTCTCCACCAGAATCTTCTTCCGCGTCGCGGCATCCGGCGCCCAAACCGGAAGCTGATTCAACAACCGCCCGTCATCAATTGGCAGCGGCGCGCCCACATCCGTGGCCTTCCGCCCCGCCGGGCCCGGCGAGTCCGGATGCGGCCAGTCCGTTCCCCACACGATCCGGTCCGCGTTAGCCGCGATCAGCGCCCGTGCCAATGGCGCAGCGTCGGCATAGTCCGGACCCTTTTCCGACGCTCGATACGCGCCCGAAATTTTCACATACGCCTTGCCGGACCGAACCAGAGCCAACAGTTCGGCAAACCCCGGCTGCGATAGGCCCAGCGCCGCCTTCGCCCCGCCGAAATGGTCGAACACCACCGGCACCGGCGAATCCATCACGAGTTCCCGAATCCCCGCAATTACCCCCAAATTCGCGAAAATCTGGATATGCCACCCACGGCTCTTCATCCGCGCCGCCGCCTTCTGAAACCGCTCCCGCCCCTGCGCCGGATCGGTAATTCCCGCCGTCGCCAGATTCAGCCGGATGCCCCGCACGCCGCCCTTGTGCATCGCGTCCAATTCGCGATCCGTCGTCTTCTCGTCGATCACCGCGATCCCCCGCGCGCCTTTCCCCGTCTCCCGAATTCCATACAGCGTCGCCGCGTTGTCCGTCCCATAAACACTGGGCGTCACAATCACCACCCGCTCCATTTGCAGCGAGGCGTGAAGAGCCTTCATCTCCGCCGGCAGCGCCGGTTGCGGCGTGTAACTGCGTCCCGCGAAAAACGGAAACTGCTTCGGATCGCCGAAAATATGCGTGTGGCAATCGCAAGCCCCGGCCGGTACCGCGAAACTCACCTTCGTCGCCGCCTGCATCACTCCCGCCGCGCCCGCCATCATTTGCCGCCGCGTCATAACGCCAACAACTTCGCCGCGTTCGTCCAAGTCACCTTGCGGAACACGTCCGGCGTTGTCAACTCTTTCAATAGCCCCAGCGTATCCCGTCCCACGCACTTGTTCTTCAGCCGCGGCAACAGCGCCCCGCTGCCCGCCCCGCGCCCGTCCCGGCAACTGCAATCGCTGCCGAACATCAGCTTGTTCTGATGCCGCTTGATGAATTCCCGCGCGAACTCCGCGTCCCGGCTCAATGCGTTATTGCCCGAATTGGCCGACATGTCCCCGTACAAATTCGGGTATTCCGACAGCCATCGATCCGTCACGCCGCCCTTCTTCACCGGCCCCGTTGGATACTCCGCTTCCCGCGCCACATCGGTGCTGATACTCGCCCAGAAAAAATTGGCGTGCCCGATAAACGTCGTCTTCTTGTGCGCCTTCAATACCTTGTCGAACTGCGCGAACCCGGTGTTCCAGCCTTCTTCCTTCGTGAACGGCGATGTCTCCTGAAAATGAATTAACACCGGCACTTTCCGCTCGGCGCACAGATCATACAGACGCCGCATATCTTTAGCGTCCGCCGCCGTATGATTCTTCATTTCGCCAATGCCGCGCGCGCCGCCGTCAAGCGCTTTTCCAAGCGCTTCCATGTTGCCCGGCTGCGATGGATCCGCGGAGGCGAACCAGATAAACCGGTCCGGCCGCAGCGCGATCTCGGCCTTGGCTTGCTCCGCCATGCGCAGGTTGGTCAACAACACCGCCTTCGTTGCGCCCATGCCGTCATTGTGCGCGAAGCCCGCCCCGGCAGTTTGCTTCGGATGTAAGTGGATATCCACAACGGGCCCGCCCCACTCTTGCGCGCCGAGCGCCAATCCAGCGCCCATTCCCAAAAATTCACGGCGATTCATTTGAACAGTCTTTCACATCTTCGCCCGCGCCGCGCGCCACCCCGCGTCCATCACGCCGCGCATATGCCGCAACGCCTCCGATTGCCTCGCATCCCGCGCCAGATTCGTAAATTCCCTCGGATCGGCGATCCGGTCGTACAACTCCTCGTCCGGATGCGGTCCCGTCCAACGAATATACCGGTACCGGTCCGTCAGCGCCGCGCGGCCCATGATTCCCGGCGGCGACGTCACCACGCTGAACGCCGCCGTCTTAAACGCCCGCGAAGGATTATCCAACAGCACCCGCAAACTCTGGCCCTCCAGATTTCCCGGAGGCGTCAATCCAGCCAACTCCGCGAGCGTCGGATAAATATCTACAAACTCCACCAGCCCCTTTGCCGCCCTTCCATTCCCGCGTCGCCCCGGCGCGGAAATCAACAGCGGCGCCCGCATGGATTCTTCGAACAAGCTCCGCTTATGCCATCGCCGGTGCTCACCCAAATGCCACCCGTGGTCGCCCCAAAAAACGACGATCGTCCGCGAAGCCTGCCCCGATTTCTCCAGCCGGTCCAGCACCCGGCCCACTTGCCAATCCATGTAGGAAACCGACGCGTAGTAGGCGCGAATGGCCTCTTTCTTGTCGGTTTCATTCATCCCGCCAACGTCTTTGCCCCGCGTGTTGATCGTAATCTCGCTCGCCAAAGGAATGTCGTCCAGATCGTTCGCCGGGTTCTCCACCGGCCGAATATCCCGCAGCGGATACATATCGAAAAACCGCGCCGGCGCGACATGCGGCACATGCGGACGCAGATAGCCCAGGCCCATAAACCACGGCCTGTCGCGATTCTGCTCCAGCGTCTCAATCGCAATCTGTGTCGACTTCTCGTCCGCCTGATCCGCACCGTCTCCGGCGAACGCAATCGCGTCCCACCGTTCTCGTTTCCCCTCCGTGATATTTCGTCCAACGCCCGCCGTCTTCTGTTCCGCGCCTGCCGGGCTGATGGCTACATCCCAGCTCGGCGGGTCGTCCCATTTGTTGGTACCCACCGATCCCGGCACATCCATGTGGTACATTTTGCCCGCCCGCACCGACCGCCAACCGTTGTTCTTAAACAACTGCGGCAGCGTCACCACATCCGGCATCGTATCGCGCACGGCGATGTTATTGTCGAAGATCTTCGTCGTATCCGGACGCAGCCCCGTAAGCAGAGAACACCGGCTTGGACCGCAAACCGGATACTGACAGTACGCGCGGTCGAACCGCACGCCCCGCGCCGCCAGCCGGTCCAGGTTCGGCGTCTTCACCATCGGATGCCCATAACAACCAAGCGCGTTGTTCATGTCATCGGCGGCGATGAACAGTACATTCGGGCGCTCTGCCGCCTTCCCGAGTAGCAGCGCCGGAGCGGCACCAGCCAAAAACGACCGTCGCGAAATCATTCCACTAGAAGATCACTATTGCACCCCGATTCACAACCGCCGTGTCCGGCCCGGCGTTGCACGCGAATTGAATTCCATGCGAGACGGGCCGCGACAGCCAGCCGGTCGCAGCGCTAGGCCAGTTTGCGAATGCGCTCCAGCGTGTCAAGGATTTCGGGTTCCTCCTTGGCTTCGACCAGCGGGGCGAGTTGCTCGACGACGTAGTTCCAGTCGAGGGTTTTGCCGTGTCGCAGCGCAACCCCTTCGGCGTCCCGGATATCCTGGGGCCGGGACGCGAAGAGCTTCATGACGATGAGGTCTTCGGCTGAACACGTCCGGAGCGTCACGCCGGGAGCGTAGGTGTAATCGGTGGCTCTCGTGACGGCAAGATGCTCGAATGGCAGAGCTCCAAGCGATATGTCGATGCAGATTTCCTTGGAAGAATTCAACAACAGCACCCGTCGTGACAACGCGAGCCGCGCTGCCCCGGCATTGCGCGGCATAAACGCCGTTAGCAATTCGTCGACGAACTTTTCCTCCTCCCCAAAGCCCGTCAGTAAGGTGAAGTCAACGTCGCGGGTCACCCGCATTTCACCCCAGCGCAACGCCGCCGATGAAACAACTCCGCCAGCCGCGTCCGGCGCAGAATTCCTGAATCTCAAGCGCTGCGTCGAAGAGATCGATTTCGTTCATTTCCGCAGTTTTGCTAAATGAATCTGCATCTCCACCAAGCCGGAGGTTTCGCGCGGCGGCTGTGATCGTGTGGCGTGATTAAATGCCCGGCCTAATTGCTGAAGTCCGGAAACGTTGTCCGCTTCCCGAATCTCACTGTGCCGAATGCCTTCCAGAATCGGCCCCAGTTCCTTCCAGTTCCGGACCCAATTTCGAAGTTGTTCGCGTTCGTCCATCGCTACGTTATCTCACCTGTTAAAAAATCACTTTCATCCCCAACTGCACAATCCGCGCATCCCGCGCCGAGTTCACCGTCCCAAACGTCGAACTCCGGTTCCTTCCATCCGTCCCCGGCAAGAAGTTATCGTCCGCCAACCCCAGATTTACATGGTTGGCGATGTTAAACGCCTCCGCCCGGAACTCCACCCGGAAGCGCTCCCGGAACGTCGTTTCCTTAATCATCGAAATATCGAAGTTCACCGCGCCCGGATGCCGCACGTCCGGCGTCGTCCGCCCCACATTGCCCAACTCGTACTCCGGCGGATTCAAAAACACATCCGTCCGGAACCACGCTGTCCGCGTCGGATTATCGATCTTTGCGCTCGTACCCGTTGAATGCGGCCGGTCCGCCGCGAAGTTGTTCGCCCCACGCACCGTCAGCGGCACGCCTGTCTGAAACACGTTGATCATGTTCAACTGCCACCCGCCCACGATTTTATTTAACACAATATTGCTCGGGTTTAGCCATTTGCCGCGGCCAAACGGTAGTTCATACAAAAGGCTGATCACACTCCGTTGCGACACATCCGCCGGGTCTATCGACTTATTCAACTGCCGGTTCGAGAAGCCATCCTGGAAGCTATTTTCGTTCGTCTGTTCAACCGGCCCAAAGTCCACCGGCACCGCCACGCCGTCGCTCATCTTCTTGCCGCCCGTAAATGCCCAGTGGACCAATAACCCTTTCGCCATCCGGCGCTTTACGTTGAGCTGCAGCTGGTGCGACATATAGTTGCCGTATCGCGGATTGCGAATCGATATGCCCGCGTAGTGCGGATACGGCAGCAACAGGCGTTCGCGCGACACCGTCGCCGCGCCGAGCCCGCCTGGCACTTTCCCGGCGAGCGGATTCGGCAGCACGTCCTGCAGCGTCCGCCCCAACCGTAGACGCTCAGACGGCGTCAAGACATTTACGCCATAACTGTTGGCGATAAAATGGTTTCCCTTGTTGCCCGCGTAAGTTACGTCAAGCAGCCACCCCATCCATTCCTGCTGCACCGATAGGTTCCATTGCTGGGTCATCGGCGTCGTCGGGTCCGACTCAACCACGTTCACGCCCTGTCCCAACAGCGCGCTTGGGCCCGCCTTGGCGCCCGGCGATTCGCTTGGCGCGGACGGAAATCCCTGCGCAAACCGGAACGCCCGCTGTCCCGGTCCCTGCGCCACGTAGGCAGTCTGGTTCGTGGAAAACAACTGGGTGTTCCCCATGAAATTTCGCCAGAAGATCGGCGGATAGAATATCCCGTATCCGCCGCGGACTACTGTCTTGCCGCTACCCAGCGCGTCCCAGGCGAAACCGAACCGCGGCGCGAAGTCGTTGTAGTCCTCGCCCACGAAACTCCGCGGCTGCCCGTCCACACCGGCATAAACCGTCTTCCCTCGCAGGCCGGATACGGGGTCGATCGCGTTCATGTCGAAGTTGATATGCCCGTTGTGCCGTTCAACCGGCTTCGACTGGAAATCGTAGCGGAATCCCAGGTTTAACGTCAGCCGCCGGCCCAACTTCCAGTCATCCTGGACAAATGCGCTCGTCGAATACCCGACAAACGTGTTGCCCAATATA
>SHUN01000075.1 GCA_009697495.1 Bryobacterales bacterium
CTCAAACATCAGCCAATTGCCGTATTGGCGGCGGGTGTCGTAGTCCTCTTTGTCTTGAAGGAGCTGGTAGTAGAGATCGAACGTGATGTCGTGCTCGACGAGGATGGTTTTCGCCGGGCGGCAGGCATCCGCATAAACGCCCATTTGGGTGAACTCAAGCTGGACGATGTCCGGACGCCATTTGCGAAGCGTAGCCGCGAGGGCCGCGCGGAACTCAGGGCGGTCGTGCTCTTCCACCACGTCAGGCCGAGCGCTCGACGGCAACAAATGCGATCCCTCCCGGCGAACCAATACGATCTCATTGCAGATCGCCAGCAACTCCGCCGCCGGCGCCGCTAATTCCGCAACGAACACCAGCAGGATCTGATCGAAATCTTTAAACCCCTCCCGCATCAAATTGAACATGCGCACCGCGCCGCCGTGCGAAAGAGGGAAGGGAAGATACGGGGCGGCGATCAACACCCGCCGCCGGCCCGTTGCCGCAAGCCCCGGAAAGACCGCGACAGCGCCGCCGCATAACGCCAATGGCGAGTCGTCTCCTTCCGCGGCTTGCGGCTGCCGCCACGGCTCCCACCACGCCCCGAAAAGTGCCCGTTCAGCCGCTTTCACAGGCTCCTGCCGGGCGGCCAGCAGGTTCAGCCGGTCAAGCGCCTCTCGCCAAATCACACGGGAATTACTCCCCGCCGCAAACCGCGCGTAGTTGCGTTCCAGAGCACCGGCAAGCTCCTCAGCCGTGTAATATTTCGATGTCGTCGACCGGTGCAAATGAAGCACGCGCGCCCCCGCCGCAAACACCGTGGGCCACCCGCGCCGCCAAGCCCGCCAGCCGATATCCAGATCCTCCACATACGCCGGCGTGTACTGCTCCCCCATCCCGCCCAGCGCCCGCAATTTCAGCGTGTCATAAAGAGTGCAGCCGCCGCTGCCGTACAGCACCCAGGTCCCGTCCTCGCCCCCGATCGGCGTCTCGCACCACACCGGAAATTCCCCCGTTTTGCTGCGATGGTACATCGCCTTCCCGGTCTCCTCCCGGCGGACATTTTCAGGGAAGAGGATCTGCGCCGTCACCGCGAACAGCTCAGGCTCACGGTCAAACGGCTTCAACAACGCCCCGAAAAATCCAGGCTCCAAAACCATATCGTTGTTCAGCAGACACGTTCGCGAATACCGCGCCCGCGCAATCCCCCGATTCACCGCGGCGGCAAACGAAAGCGGCTCTTTCGAGCAATCAAAAGAAATCCCCAAGCCGCGCAACCAATCGGCCGTCCCGTCACTGGAACCGTTGTCGACAACGATGATCTCCTCCGGCGCCTGCGGCAGCAACGACTCGAACAGCCGTTCCAACAACTGGCGTCCATTGCGCGAAGGAATTACGACGGTGATTCCGGCGGGCAATCCGTCACCGGAGTCCTGGGATACGACCGCCTGATTTCCTTCCAACGCACGCTGTTGTTCGCCCAAATCCAGCGATACCGTCTGAACGGCCTCCGCCGAACGCAGCCGATCATCCCAATCCCGCGATTCCGCGCCGTGACCGTGCGATTCCGAGCCACGACCGTCAGGGAGTGGTCCGCGCGATCCCAACATCCGAACCACCGAGCCAAAAGCAACAGCCCCGCTCACCCGCGCCATCCAATACGCAATAGGCCGCAGAAAAGCGCGCGGATGCAGCAGCCTCCAAACAATCGTATAAGCAGTCCCCCCGGGCCGCGTCTCCCAACGTACGAAGTTCTTCGTACGCCACCAGAAATGCTTCGCCATCACCGGCAGGCTTCGCGGCCGAAGCATGAAATGATCCAGGTTTTCATTGAACACAATCAGCCGCCAGGGCCACCGCCGCGCCGCCGCCCATCGCATCGCCCAGTACGGCATCCGCGGTTGCAGAATGATGCCGGCGAGCACCACGTCCTTCCCCGCCGTCGCCGCCGCAACCCGCGCCATATTCTCCGAAACATCCTTCGCCGGATACCAGCGAATCCACGGCACCCCCGCGCCCGGCGGAGGAAACTCAGAAACCAGATAAAGCGGCACGTCCGGAAAAAGCGCAGCCATTTTTTCCAGCAGCGTCGCGATAAGATCGTCCGACCCCGTCGCGAAAGCGAGTTTGATCCGTTCCGTCACCGCCTAGATCAACTCGGCCAGTTGGCCCCGGAACGCGCCGTTTTCCCAATCCCGCCACCACTGCAATGCCTGCATGCAAAAGGCCGTTGAGACCGGGTTCATGAAGGGCATTGGAACGCCATCGCGCGTGCCAAAACCATAACCGCCATCCGTCATCGGCGGCTCGTTAAACCTTTGATGCGCCGCGCACTTCGCAGCCTCCTCACCAGCCGCGGCAACATCCAGCGGCACCGCCCCCAACGAATCCGCCAGCAAGCGAACACGCAGCAACTGCGCGCACACATCGGCCCGCTCAAAACGCGGGCCAATCGTTCGCAAATAATGTCCAACGCGCTCAATCCCGCCCATCAAGTCCTCGGCCCGCTCCGGTCTGGCCAACAGCGCTTCCAGAAAATACAAGTACGCATGCAGCCGGTCCATCACCTTCAACTCATCCTCTTCACCAGGAAGGAACGCCAGATGCGTCGCCAGCGAATACTGCAACGCCCGCTCGAACCAGGCCTCAAAATCCTCATCCGGAAAAAGAACCGCCAAATCCGCCCATGCCAAAGCCGACTTCAATTGCAAGCATCCCGGCTCACGCGACCATCGTCTTTCATACGGCCACGCCACCTTCCACGGCAACTCCAAAACCGGATGCAGCTCGCCCGAAGCCGACCAAAAATCACGCCCCATCGCCAAGCCGATCTCCCGCGCTGTGTCCAAATATGCAACCCGCGACGAAACCCGCCAAGCTGCCAGCAACCCCCTCACAATAATCCCGCAATCGAAAAAATACGACGGCTTCATCGGCTCGCCAACTTCAAACGGCATCGCCCGCAACTCCGGTTGCCACGCCTCGCCCACCAGCCAATCCGCCGCGCGGAACGCCTCGTCGTGACATCCGCCCCACACCATCGCGCTCACAAAATACCCCGTAATCTCGGTCGAAAGCGGCAGATTCCGCCCCTCCGTCACCAGGTGATAGCGCGCCACGCCGCCGCTCGATTCCTGAATCCCGGAATTCCGCATCCACGCCAAGGCGCGAGAAGTTTGATCTGTAACGTCGAGAGGCCGCAAAACGGTCATTGTAGCAGCAGTAGAATGAAGTGCATGTGGCAGCGTGCGTTTTGGCTTCTTTCGATGCTTCTCCGCGCCGAAGACGTTCCCGTCGGCGTCGTCTCGGGCTACATCAGCGATATCCAGCCCGCCAGCTTCCTTCTAAAGACGATCACCCGGAAAGAATTCCGTTGCTCCTACGATCACCGGACCTGGTTCGAACAGAGCCGTCTCCGCGTCCCCGTGAAAGCATTCCAACCCGCCGATCTCGTCGAAATTGTCGCTGACCGCCGTCTCATCGACGGCACCCCCTGCTATGTACGCACCGTCCGCCTGGCCGACATGTCGAAGAAAGAATCCGGCCGGATGCGGATTACTTACCGCGCCGTCACCGAAAACATCATCCCGCGCGGCGAGTATCAATGGGCCGGCACCGTCAGCGAGTTGACCGCCGATAAAATGATCCTGCGCACCAGGGCCGATGGCTACAAAATCATCGTCCTCCGCCAGGACACCCGATACCTCGAAGACGGGGTCGTCTCCGAATGGGACCGCCTTCGCCCGAATACCCGCGTTTCCATCCGCGCCGGCCGGAATTTCGAAGGCGCCGTCGAGGTCTACCAGATCGTTTGGGGATCGGTTACGCCACGCTAGCCAGGCCGCATTGTTAAAAACGAGCGGTAATTTGTACCCGGCCTTGGGATTCACCGCGTCGCTGTTATACTGAAAGTTTGCGTAATGACGAATCTCCATGTGAAGTATCTAGGGTTGTGGCTCGCCTGCGCGGCCATCGCTCCCTCGGCTGAATTTTTCAACGGGCAAGCCGCCCGGATGTTGATCGGTCAGAAGACATTTACGGCCCAGCAACCCGGCACCACTGCTGACACCCTCGGCGGCGTCGGCGGACTCGCGTTTGTCAATAACACTCTCTTTGTCGCCGATTCCAATCGTGTCGGCTCCTTGCCGCTGAATCACCGCGTCCTGATTTATCGCAATATTGACCAGGTGACGCTCCCCGTCAACGCGCTCGTCCCGCAAGTAAATCGCTGCCCCGCCTGCCGCGGCGTTGCCAACACCGTCCTCGGCCAAACGGATTTTACGAAGAACGAACTCCGCGCCGTCGCCTCCGCTTCCGCGCTCCGCAGCCCCACCGCCGTCGCCTCCGATGGCATTCGCCTCGCCGTTGCCGATTCCGATAACAACCGCGTCCTGCTCTGGAACTCCATCCCCAACAACAACAATCAGGCCGCTGATATCGTCCTAGGCCAGGAAAATTTCACTACAGTCATCGCTCCCCGTGGCATTCCCGGCCAGCGCATGCGCGGGCCGCAGGGCGTCTGGATTCAGGGCCAGCGCCTCTTCGTCGCCGACAGCGGCCATAGCCGCGTCCTGATCTGGAACAGCATCCCTACCCGCAGTTTCCAGCCCGCCGACATCGTTCTCGGCCAGCCCGATTTCAACACCAACATCGAACTCGATCTCGCCCGCTCGGTCATCGATCCCAAGGCCGACAACATGGTCAACCCCGTCTCGGTTACCTCCGACGGCCAGCGCATGTACGTCGCCGATCTCGGCCAGAATCGCGTGCTGATCTGGAATGCCATCCCCTCGCGCAACGCCCAAGCGGCCGATCTCGTGCTCGGGCAAAAGGAATTTACCACCGCCTCCGCCAACAACAGCCCCAAGGTCTGCGCCGCCAGCGGCATCGGAGCCGGCGGCAAGGAAGCCTTCCCCCAAACCTGCCTCGCGACCATGGATTTTCCGCGCTACGCGCTCAGTGACGGTCGCCGCCTCTTCATCGCCGACGGCGGCAATGATCGCGTTCTCGTCTACAACTCGCTCCCCCTCACCAACGGCCAGCCCGCTGACCTTGTTCTCGGCCAGGCAAACGGCGGCATTAACCGCTCTTCCGATAGCGCCTACCCCAACCTCCGCTCCTCGGCTGATCTCTTGCGCACGCCCATGTCGCTGGCATGGGACGGCACCAATCTCTTCGTCAGCGATACCTATAATCGCCGGATCGCCGTCTTCTCCCTGCACGACCAGCCTCTGCCCTTCACCGCCGTTCGCAACCTCGCCAGCCGCGATGTCTTCGCCACCGCCTCCATCACTCTCCAAGGCACCATCAAGGAAGGCGACGAAATATCCATCACCGTTTCCGGCCGCGTTTACAAGTACAAATTCATCCGTGACGATACCTTTGCCAACATCCTGCTGGAACTCACCAAGAAGATTAACGCCGACGTCGACGCCACCGTCACAGCCAGCGTCATCCTCGACCTCCGCGCCATCCTGCTGACGGCTCGCTCCGGCGGCGCCGGCGGCAACGCCATCGATTTCACCACCGCCAAGGTCCCCGACACTTCTCTCATGACGCTGACCACCAGCGGCGCCACACTCATTGGCGGCCAGGACGCCGCGCAAGTAGCGGCCGGAACCCTGATTACTGTCCTCGGCGAGAATCTTTCGGACTCCACCGTCTCCGCGCCCGACGGAGCCCTGGAATTGCCCCGTGTTCTCGGCGGTGTTCGTGTTTACTTCGATGGCCTGGAAGCGCCGCTGCTCATGGTCTCCCCCACCGAGATCCGCGCCCAGATCCCGTGGGAAGTGATCGACTCCTCCAGCGCAAACGCCTACGTTCGCATCGAACGTGCCGGCGGCCGCGTCGTCACCACATCGCCCGTCGCCGTCCCCCTCATCGCGCAGAATCCCGGCATCTTCGCCGTCGAGGGTCTCGACCCCAGGCCCGGCGTCATCGGCCATTTCTCTGACCGCGCCACCGGCACCGTCTCCGTCGACGGCTCCGCCAACACCAACGACGTTGCCACCGTCGTCATTGAAGATCGCGAATACTCCTACACCGTCCAAACCGGTGACGATCTCGCCAAAATTCGCGATGCCATCGTTGCCAAGATCAACGCCGCCGCCGACGAAAAAGTGGAAGCCTTCGCCGCCGGCGTCTTCACCCGTATTCGCCTCCGAGCCAAGCAGCCCGGCGACGCGGGCAACGGCATCACCTATACCGCCAAGTCCAACGAAGGCGGGCAAGTCATCATGACCGCCACTACTCCCGCCCTCTGCTGCGCCAACACCGCCGGCGCTTTGGTGACCGAAGCCAACCCGGCAAAACCCGGCGAGACGATTGTCGTCACCGCCACTGGCCTCGGTAAATTGAAAAACCCCGACGACCAGGCCCTCGTTCGCACCGGCATCGCCTTCGATGGCCGCGCTCTTAACGAACCCTTCGAGTTCGTCAGTTCGCTCGCCGGCGGCAAGACAGCCAACGTCCTATACGCCGCCCTAAAGCCCGGCGCGATCGGCATCTACGAAGTCCATCTGGAACTCAACTCGGACCTGCCGACGAACTCCAAAACACAGGTCACCATCGCCCAGGACATCTACGTCTCCAACGTCGTCACCTTCGCCCTGAAAAACCCCAACGACCCCGTTGAACCCTAAAAAACCGTTCCGGCGTAAGCGACCGCGTCATCACTCCGCCGAGCGCAACACGGCCTACTTGACCGGTATTTCGATCCTGGTGTAGCTTCCCGGCGTCGCCGCTTCCACCGCCTCTACGATCACCGGAATCATTCGTTGCACCGTCCGCCACCGGTTCCGGCTCAGCACCACAATCGACAACTTTCGGCCCTTGAGGTTCTGTTGGTAGGCCATACTATTGTCGGTTGTGAGCAGCAACTCAAAACCGGCGTCCTCGGCAACGCGCAGTAGGTACCCATTCGTGAGAGTGGCCCAACCCTCTTGTCGCGCCGTTCTGACGGTATGTCCGGTAAGCGAGCGCCTTATCGCAACCGGTGTTCCCTGGTCAAACAGGATGCGCATTACTGAGCAAGAAGGCGCGGCGCGGGTTCGAGACTCCGTGCCGCAAAATCGAGAACGGCTTCCACCTGCTCACGCGTCAGCCCGTCGTACAACTCGATGAGCTCATCGATCGTGACGCCGTCTTCCAGATTTTCGAAAACTGCCGAAACTGGCATCCGCGTACCTACAAACACCCAAGCGCCTCCTAACTTTCCCGCGACGCTCTCCACAGCCGCGCATCGTGACCAGTCAAGCGCCGCTATAGAGAATTCCCCACTCGTTCCCGCTTCAGCAAGCTTTACCAGCCAAGCGTTGAGACTGAGACCCTGGGATGCTGCCTTTGCACCTAGCGCCGCCGCCTGTTCATCGGGAAGCTCAATCAAAGTCATCGCCTGATCCTCCTTGGACGTCTCTCTTTTTCAGCGTAAACCATTTCTGTGGCCGATTCAGGCGTCCTTCTCCCCGGCCGCCGCCTGCGGCTTATACCCCCGTGCCAGCAAAAACTCCCGCGCCTCCGCAGCCCGCTCGATCAACACATAGAAAAACGCCCCCGTTCGCTGCGTCGCAAACAGGAATCCCCCGCGATACTCATCCGGCTCCACGTAGTAATCCCAACCCGCTTCCGTCAACAACTCCTCCAGCGCCTTTGCCTCAGCCAGCCGCTTCCCGATATAAATCAGATCCAGCTCGCGATCCTCAAAAAACTCCCCGTCCCGCCGCACTATTTCCCCAGCATCGCCCGCATCCGCGTGCGGAACGCATCGGCGGCGTTGGGATCGTTGCGGTTGATGTAAGCCGCGTATCGCCCCGCCACGGCCTCCAGATTTCGATACATTCCCGGGTTCTTAAACGCTTCCCGCAACTCACCCAAAAACGGTTCCAGCCGAGTAAATACCAGGAACAACTCCCCGCCGCTCTGAAAATATAACTCCTCGTTCAACACGCCGCTCGTGATGAAACTCGCCACCATCTCGTAGTACGTCGAGACCTGCCGGAACGACGCATTCGTGTCGCTCCCCATCGGGCACAACTCGCGGAACTTCGCCAGCGTCAACGGACCGCAATGCTCCATGTACCATTTCCGCGCCGCGCGCATTCGCTCCTCCCGCCGCAACTCATACAGGCGAAGTATCAAATTGGCGTCATCGTAAGTGGAAGGTGTAGGCATAATCGAACTTCCAGCCTACCGCACTCTTGAGGAACTCGCGCAAAACGGACACGGTCGCGGCGGGGGTTGCGTGCGAGTTCGTGACGGGTTGCGGGCCGCGACCGGCCTTTGCACTCTAAAGGAAGAATCGCCTCACCGGCCGGATATGTTCCCACACCATCGCCGCGAACCGCCTCTCCACCGTGAAGCCCATCGATTCATACAGCCCAATCGCGTTCCGATTCGCCGCCGTCACCGTCAAACTCGCCTGCTGGCACCCGGCCTCGCGCAGGCTCCGCAAGGACCGCGACAGTATCTCCCGCCCAAATCCTTGTCCGCGGCTCGATGGCGACACGCAGATCTGCGTAATGTGCCCCGCGTCTTCCGCCACAATGCTCGCCAACGCCGCCGCGCACATCCGCCCCGTGTCCCGTCGCCACGCCAGCCAGGACCCCTCCCCGAAAAACGATCCGCATCCCGGATACTGCACAATGTTCTGCAGAAATCGCCGCGCCCCGGACACTGACCGGTATTGATCGTTGATATTGCCGTCAACGTGCCCTTCATACGCCCGCGCCACCAGCGTCGCCGTGTCTTCCTGGTACCGCTCGCTCCAGACGTCAACGTCCAACAGCGGCGATTCGCTCTCCGCCCACCGGTGCGTCCGGCGTAGATCGCAAACCATGTAATAGCGCTCAAACAACCGCAAGTCCGTCGCATGCGCCGGCGGCGTCGGCCGCGGATATGTCAGCAGGATCACCTGTGATTCAATCCGCCGCACTCCCGCCGTGCGATACAGCGTCTCCACCGTGGCGTTCAATAACTTATCCTCCATCGCCGCCGTCGCGAACTCACGCAGGATATACAGGTCGCCAATCAGCCCTTTGTCCTCATCCGTCACCGTATAGGTGTACCCGACGACGCGCCCCGCGTGAATCAACGCCCGCCCGTTCAATGACTGCATATCGACAAAGCGTTTTACCAGCAACCCCGGCGCCGAAAAGTCCCACGCCAGCACCTCCCGCCACTGCCGCGTCTCTTCCTCCAGTACCTCATCCAGCGCCCCCGCCGCCAAATGACGCAGGTCCACAACTTCTGTGATCGGTGATTCGGGCAGCGCCGCCATACTCGCCATATTATAAAGGATTCAGCTCAGCGCCAGTCTCTCCCTCGCCCGTTTCCCATGGAACGGCCTTCCCATCGATTCATACATCCCCAGCGCCGCCGCGAGCAGTCCGCGCGCTTCTGCGGTTGCATCACCGCCCGCCATTCCCGAGCCTTTGGCTGCGAAACTAGTGTCCGTCTGCTCGACAGCGATTAAGTTCCAGACGAGGGACTGCCTGGCCGC
>SHUN01000076.1 GCA_009697495.1 Bryobacterales bacterium
AGGCGCGCGCCGCAGCACCCACTCCCGCGCCGCGCCCTTCACCAAATACGTTAGGTTCGAATGCCCGCCCGGAAACTGTTCGACGCTCACCGGCTCGCCAAGATACGCGGCGAGATTGACAACATCGAGCTGTTCTCCGCCACGAACGGCGGCTGTGTCCGATTGCACGTAATTAGTCTATCCGCGAAGCGTTAGCACATAGTATCGGGCGCGCGTTTTGCCGGTGTTCCGCCAGCCGTGCTCAATGTTGGATTCGATATAGGCAACCGATCCAGCGCCAAGCGTGGAGACGGCCGTGCCAATCGTGACTTCCAGCGTCCCCTCGTTAACGATCACCATCTCCTCGTGAACATGCTTGTGCGGCGGATGCGGGGCCAACCCCGCTCCCAGCTCGGTCTCATGCATTTCCACCCGAAAACCGGTGTGCGTTTTGCCGTCGAGAACCGGGCGAGATTTGTTCTGCCCGTTGCCGCTCGGACGAACCGGCAGCTCTTCGTACTTGTAGGTTTTCGATGGCAGGGCCGGGCTCTGCGCGCGGGCTTGCAGCGCGGCGAATAGAAGGGCGAGGTGACGGCGTTTCATGGTTTTGTATGGAAGAACTTGGGAACGATGATTTCCTGCGTATACCGGTCATGCTTGCGAAGGGCGTCCATAGCCTCCGGGATGCGCATTCGTTTGACTATAACGCGAAGCTGTTCTTCGCCTTGCCTGGCCCAAGCCGCGCGGTCGGCCGCGGTGGCGGGCAGATCGCTGTCGCCGCCATGGGACATGACGTCGGGAACCCACGAGCCCAGCGTAAGGCTGCCGGCGAAGCCCAATTTGCCCAGCGCGGTCAACCCGTCGTTGGCTGGAATCGGCGCGGCCGGGCCGGACTCCTTTGGCCCGTAGTCCCCGCGAAGCGGCAAGTCTTCAAGATAGCCCGCAATCGAGTGGGCGCCGTATAACGTGCGGGATCGCTGCTCCGCCGTAAGCTGCAGCCGGGGCAGATAGGTGTCCATGTTGATGTACAGGATCGGGACGCGCGTCTCTTCAAAGAACTCGCGGACCAGGGTGCCGACGGTCAGCGGCGCTGGGCCGTGGCTTGCGGAAATATAGACTTGTCGCCGAAAGCCCTGGCGAAGCAGCGAGTGCGCCAGCCCCTTTAGAAATGCGGTCCCCGCCTGCGGAGTGCTGTAAATGGACGACGGCGCAAGCGATGTCGTTCCGGGGTACGACCACACCAGACCCGGCATGTAGAGTCCGCCAGTCTCCTCGGCCATCAGCTTGGCGTAGGCGAGCGGCCATGTGTAATCGCGGTTGCTCGGCTGAATGCCATTCGTTTCCACCGCGCCAACCGGAATGAAAATGATGTCTGTCTGTTTCAGCGCCTCACCAACCTGGACTTGGCTGAGGCGGGTAAAGTCGCGTGTGTGGAGCTTTCGCACTTGAGCGAAAAGCGGTGTGAGTATCGAAAGCAAAACGATTAAGACAAGCGGCATAGGTGCTTAATATGATATGAAATTGTTCATGCGGTGGTCCTGGCTGATTTTCGGCGCGGTTTCTTTGTGTGCGCAACGCGCGCCCTCGTTCAAGGACGAAGTCCTGCCCGTGCTGGAAAAAAGCTGCACAAAATGTCACGGCGTCGAGCAGAAAATGGGCGGGCTGGACCTCAGCACTTTCGCGGGCGTAATGAAGGGTGGCGCCAGCGGACCGGCGATCGCGCCCGGCAAGCCCGCGCGGAGTTTGCTGTGGGTGATGGTTGAGTCAAACAAGATGCCCATGGGCGGGGCGCTGACGGCGGCGCAGAAACAACTGCTGAAAACGTATATTGAGCAGGGCCGTTTCCCAGCCGCGGAATCGGATTCCGAACGGGCCGCAAAGGAAGCCGCGCGGATTACTCCGGAAGCCCGCCAATGGTGGTCGTTCGTTAAGCCCGTGAAGCCCGCCGTGCCTGTCGTGAAGGGATCGGCCCGGACGCCAATCGACGCCTTTGTACTGGCGAAATTGGAGGGAAAAGGCTGGAAGATGCAGCCGGAAGCCGACCGCGTTGCGCTCGTCCGCCGCGCCTATTTCGGGCTGACCGGATTGCCGCCAACGCCGGCCGAAGCGAAAGCCTTTCTGGACGATCAATCGCCCGATGCGTATCAGAAATTGATCGGTCGTCTGCTGGCATCGGAGCGATACGGAGAGCACTGGGGCCGCCATTGGCTCGACATCGCCGGCTACTCCGATACGCGCGGCGACGCCGGTGATTCGGAACGCGAAGTGTCGTGGAAATACCGGGACTATGTGATCCAGGCGTTCAACAAAAACAAGCCGATCAACCGGTTCCTGCTGGAGCAGATTGCCGGCGATCAACTCGTCAACTATAAGCACAACGCCGTGCCAACACCGGATCAGATTGAGCCCTTGACGGCCACAGGCTTCCTTCGCACGACGGCCGACATCACCGACAATCAGACCATCTACGAAGTCGATAAATATTTCGACGCGCTGCAGAAGGCGATGGAGACCAGCCTCTCCTCCGTCCTTGGCCTCTCCATCGGCTGCGCGCGATGCCATGACCACAAGTTCGATCCCATCCTGCAGCGCGACTATTTCAAGCTGACAGCGGCGTACCAGGCCGTTTGGGATCCGGAAAACTGGCTCGCCGGCAGCTTGAATTTCGGACCGTGGCCGAGCCGCATGGTCCTCAACGTCGACGCCGCCAATCGCGAGGCCTGGATCAAGGACGTCACCAGCAGTGGAGCAAAATTGCTGCGTCGCCAGGATGATTTGCTGGAAGCGACTTATCAAAAATTCCGCGCCGAACTGCGCGCCGGGCGCGAGTTGGAGCCCGAACGGCGTCAGCAAATACGGCAGGCAATTGAAAACGATCCCGATTTGGAAGTGGACCGCAACGCGCCCAGGGAGTTCATTACCGACCTGGAATTAGAGACCCGCTTTCCGGAGTTCGCCAAATGGAAAACCGAAATCGCGACGCTCCGTGCGAACCGCCGCAAGAAGCAATCGGCGATCGATCCCAATTACATCGAAGCCGCCTGGGATGTCTCGAAAACACCGTCGCCCACCTATATTTTGCAGCGCGGAAACTACTTGGCGCCCGGCGCCGAAGTCAAGCCCGGACTGCCCGCGGTGTTGGACAATCCCCAGCATCCGATGGCCTTCCCAGAACCGGATAAACATCCGGAATGGAACCACACCGGCCGTCGTCTGACGCTCGCCAATTGGCTGGTCTCGCCGGACAACCCGCTCGTCGCGCGCGTCTTCGTCAACCGCGTCTGGCAGTTCCATTTCGGCGAGGGACTCGTCCGCTCCGTCGATGATTTCGGACGCCAGGGCGACAAGCCGACGCACCCGGAGTTGCTCGATTATTTGGCCGTCACGTTTCAGGAAAAGGGCTGGGATTTGCAGTGGTTGACGACGCAGATCATGCTCTCGCAGGTCTACCGCCAGGGATCCTCCGAAGTAGCCGAATACCTGACGGCGGATCCCTCCGCCAAGCTCTTGTGGCGCAAGCCGCCCGTGCGTCTGGAAGCCGAAACGATCCGCGATTCCATGCTGCAAGTCAGCGGCCTGTTACAGACCAAAATGTACGGCCGCCACGAACCCATCAAGCGCGGTGCCGACGGCCAGTGGCTCGAGGATGAAGCGAAAGGCAACGCGAACCGGCGGAGCCTCTATTTGCAGCAGTCGCGAACGCGGCCTGTGGCCTTTCTACACGCCTTCGACGCCCCGACGATGACGGCCGATAATCAGACGCAGCGATTCCGCTCCGCGCTGCCGTCGCAGTCTTTGGCGCTGTTGAACAACCCGCTCGTACTGCGAACCACGAAGGCCTTCGCCGACCAGGTGTTGGAGCAAAGCCGCGGCGATGTCGAGCAGGCATTACAAACAGCGGTGCGCGCCGCCTATACTCGCCCGGCCACGGAACGCGAATTGGCGATTGGCAAACGCGCGCTGGAGTCCGGCCCCGATGGACTCCGGCTGTTCTTGCAAGCCCTTTTCGGGGCCAACGATTTTCTGTACAGTTATTGAGGAGTAAGAACGCGATGAAACGATTTCTATCTCGCCGGCAGACTTTGCGGGAAGTGGCATTGGGCTTCGGCGGTTTGGCCCTGAACTCGATGATGGCCACTGCTACCGAGCAGAAATTCTACGATTTGCGGGCGCGAAAGCCGCATTTTGCGCCCAAAGCGAAGAACGTTATCTTTATCTACGTTGGCGGCGGTCCCAGCACCATCGACATGTATGACCCCAAACCGGTGCTGCGCAAATACGATGGCCAGCCCGCCCCGTTCGAAATCAAGGGCCGCGCTTTGAACGGCTCCCAGCAGGTGATGGCCAGTCCGTGGCCGTTCACCAAGTGCGGCCAAAGCGGTCGCGAAATTTCGAATTTGCTGCCGCATTTCCAGAAAGTCGTGGACAAAGTGTCGTTCGTCCGCTCCATGCAAACGGACCGGATCGACCACTCCACCGCCCAGTTCACCTTCGTCACCGGACGCGGATTTACCGGCTTCCCCAGCCTTGGCTCGTGGGTGAATTACGCGTTGGGTTCGGAGAATCAAAACCTGCCGGGATACATCGCGCTGGGCGAAGGCGCGAGCATCGGCACGCGCGCGCATTCCTCGGCCTGGCTGCCGCCGGTGTTCACGGGAACCGAAATGCGGGCCGACGCGAAGTCGCCGATTTTCGACATCAAGCGGCCTGATTCCGTGACGGCGGAACAACAAGCGCGGCTGTTGGAAATGGTGAAGGATTTGAACCGCGAGCAGAAGGGGCATCACCCTTTGGACCAGGATATGGAAGCGCGCATCGCCAACTACGAACTGGCGGCGCGTATGCAAGTGGAGGCGATGCGCGTGGCCGATCTGTCGGCCGAAACCCAGGAAACTCGCACGCTCTACGGCTGCGACAACAAGGCCTCCGGACAGTTCGGCAAGCACTGCCTGATGGCGCGGCGCCTGGTACAGAGCGGCGTCCGTTTCGTGCAGATTTACGGCGGCGGCGGATGGGACACGCACAGCAATATCGGCGGCCAACTGCCGGGCCTATGCCATTACATCGATCAGGGCATGTCGGCGCTGTTGACAGATCTGGACCAGCGCGGCATGTTGGCCGACACCCTCGTCGTATGGTCCGGCGAGTTCGGACGGCTACCTACGATTGAGGCCAGGAACGCCGCGCCGGGCCGCGACCACAACCCGTACGGCTTCAGCATGTGGATGGCTGGAGCGGGAGTGAAACAGGGCTTCGATTTCGGCCAGACGGACGAGCTGGGCTACGCCGCCGTGCCGGAATTCCGCGTCGGCCATGCCGACATCCACGCCACCATTCAGCACTTGCTGGGCGTGGATCATCTGAAGAACACGTTCTTTTACGAAGGCCGCGATGAATCTTTAGTCGGCGTGACGCCGGCGCGCGTGCTGCGGGAGGTATTGGCGTGATGATGAATCGGCGGCAACTGTTGGCAGGGTCATTGATGACACCGGCGTTCGCGGCGGCGACGGGGGGCGAGGTGAAGCGACGCGCCGGAACGAAGATCAAGATTGGCCTGAACGCGTACTCGTTCAATAAGCCGCTGATGGCGGGGAAGATGACGGTTCACGACGTAGTGGACTACTGCGCCAAGCAGCAGATTGACGGCGTGGACATGACCGGCTATTACTTCCCCGGTTATCCGGCTGTGCCGAAAGATGAGCTGATCTACAGCCTGAAGCGCCACGCTTTCCTCAACGGCGTGACCATAACGGGGACCGGCGTGCGCAACGATTTTGCCTTGACCGATGCCTCCGGCCGGCGCGGGCAAATTCAGTTGGTCAAAGATTGGGTCGATGTCGCGGCCAAGCTGGGCAGCGACATGGTGCGCGTCTTCGCGGGCAAGGAAGTGCCGAAAGGACATACGTTCGATCAGGTTTTGGAGTGGATGATTCCGGCGTTCCAGGAGTGTGCCGAGGACGGCAAAAAGAACGGCGTGATTGTCGGCTTGCAGCATCACGACGATTTCCTCAAGACCGCCGATGAAACCATTCGCGTCGTGAAACTGGTGAACTCCGATTGGTTCAGCGTCATCCTCGACGTGGGCAGCTTGCGCCAAGGCGACCCCTACGCCGAGATCGAGAAGCTGCTCCCATACGCCAGCAACTGGCAGATCAAAGAGCACGTCTGGTACGGTACGAAGAAGGTGGAGATCGATCTGCCGCGCGTCCGCGCCATCATCGACAAAGTCGGCTACCGAGGCTTCACGCCCATCGAAGCGTTAGGCGAAGGCGACCCCGCCGAAGTGGTCACAGCGTTTCTGATGAAGGTGCGGAAGGCGTTTTCGTAGGGCCACGGTCAGTTCGCCGTTACCGAGCCGTTACCGAGCCGTTACCGCGACCGTTACCGAGCCGCGACCGCCAGGGAGCGGTTGCCGGCGCTATTTCAAATCGAAAAATCCAAAGAAAAACAAGCACGCGGCCTGCGCCGCTGGCACACCGCGCGCGGAGCCGATAATGGACCCGTCCTGGCGAACGTCGCCATCGCTTTCCACTTTGCCGCGGAGCGATCCGCTAACTCGCACGGAACCGTCCGATTCCACTTTGCCCACCAGGGATCCGTTTTTGCGAATGGAGCCGTCCGATTCAATTTTTCCTACCAGGCTGCCTTTGACGCGAATGTCGCCGCCGCTCTCAAAGCGCCCGACCAGGCTGCCGCGTATGCGGACATCTCCGCTTGATTCCACGCTGCCTACCGACGAACCGCGGAGGCGTATGTCCCCGGCGAGTAACACGGCCGAAAACAGGATCAGCACGAAACTTCGAATAAACATGTCCCTACGCTAGCACTTCGCGAATCACTTCGCCGCCCGTCTGGCTCATCTGCTTTTCGCGCCCGGCATGCAGATAGCGGAGCTTGGAATCGTCCAGGCCAAGCAGGTGTAGCAGCGTGACGTGGAAGTCGCGAATGGGGTGGACGGCCTCCACGGCCTTGAGCCCCGTCTCATCGGTCGCGCCCACAATGTGGCCGGCCTTCACGCCGCCGCCGGCGAGCCAGCAAGGCATGGCGGTGGCATTGTGATCGCGGCCCCAGGCTTCACCGCCGCCGCGAATGCCATTGTCCGGACTGCGGCCGAATTCCCCGCTCCACACCACCAGCGTCTCCTCCAACAGACCCGTTCGTTTCAAGTCCTTCAGCAACGCGGCGATGGGCTTGTCGATCGCCCGAATGCGCGCTCCGTGCGCGTTCTCGATGTAGTCGTGCGAGTCCCAACCCATGACGATGACCTGTACAAATCGCACCCCGGCCTCCACCAGACGGCGCGCCAGCAGACACCGCCGGCCGATGGGGCCGTCGCCATACATCGCCAGCGTTTCCGGCCTCTCTTTGGAAAGGTCGAGGACTTTCGGCATCTCGGCCTGCATGCGAAAAGCGAGTTCGTAAGTTTCAACGCGGGCCGCGAGTTCGGCGTGCTCTGGATGCCGCTGCTGGTGTTTGCTATTGATGGCGTTCAGCAGGTCGAGCGTCATCCGCTGGCGCTCCGGCGTCACGCCGGGCGGAGGCGACATGTCGAGGACCGGCGCGCCAACCGGCCGCAGCGGCGTGCCCTGATGAACTGCCGGAAGAAATCCGTTGGACCAGTTCGCCGCGCCGCCCTGCGGGTAGGCCGTGTCAGGCAGCACAACGAACGAGGGCAGGTTTTTGTTGATCGAACCAAGCCCGTAAGAGGTCCACGCGCCCAGCGCCGGATCGCCTCCAAACTGGTTGCCGGTGTTGAGATGATAGAGCGCCGTAGGGTGGTTGACGCTCTCCGCGCGCAGACCGCGATAGAAGCAAACGTCGTCGACGACGCCGGAAAAACTTTCGAACAGGCTGTTGATCTCGATGCCCATTTTCCCGGCACGGCGAAACTGGAACGGCGACTTCACGTAGTAGCGCTCGCCCGTGTTCATGTTGGCTTCAAACTTGTTCCGCTCCTTCTGGAACTTGGTCATGTGAAGCGAGTCGAGCCTGGGCTTCGGGTCAAAGGTGTCGATGTGGCTCGGACCGCCTTCCATCAGCAGGAAGATGCAGTTCTTCGCCTTGGCCTTATGATGCGGGCCTTGCGCCGACATGGCGGAAAGGGCGACAGCGCCCAGCCCCATGCCGCCGCCAAGAATCAGGTCGCGCCGGGAGCTAATAGACATAGGCAAACTCGTTGGAATTCAGCAGCGCCAAAACGATGTCCGCAAGCGCGCGAACAGCGGGCGTTGTCTGGCTGGGATGCAGGTTGTGTTCGAAGGCCGCGGGGTCCTCCTGGTGCGTGAAGCGGTGCTGCTCGCCGGTGAGTTCACTGGTGATCGTGTGGACGACGGGTTTCGCCGTCGGCCGCGGCGGAGCGGGCGTGGCCGCGTGCATCTTTGTCAATTTCTCCAACGTGGCTTGCGCCGCCTTTTCCTCGGCCGCGTCGGGCAGACGCCCCAGCACTCGTTGGAACGCCGCGCGAACCGGCTGCCTGTCCAGCTTCGCCGCCAGCGCCAGCGCCATGTCGTGCGCGAACTGGCCATTGAACAGCGTGAAGGCCTGCGTGGGGACTGTTGCCGTGTCCCGCCGTTCGCAGGACATGTCGAGACTGGGCGCGTTGAAAACTTCCAGCATCGGGTCGATGAGACTGCGCTGCTGAAAGGTGTAGATCGACCGGCGATTGCGGTCGCGCTTGGCGGGCGAGGCCCGGTACGCCGGGGCCAGCGAACCCATCCGGTGTTGCGCCTGGCGCGCGACGTCTTCATTGATCTGCGGGTAGACGCCGGGGCCGCCGGCATCGAGGCTCAGTTCGCCGGTAACCGCCAAAATGCTATCGCGAAGAACCTCGGCCTCCACACGTCGCGGCGTAAAATCGGCGCGCTGATAGAAGGCCGACAAAAGGATCGTCCGGTGCATCGCCTTGACGCTCCAACCGCTGTCGATGAAGCTGCCCGCCAGCCAATCCAAAAGTGCGGGATTGCTCGGCTTTTTCCCCATTTTCCCAAAATTATTCGTGTCGGCGGCAATGCCTTCCCCAAAGTGATACTGCCAGATCCGGTTGACCATGACTCGCGCGGTAAGCGGATTGCGTTCGTTGGCAATCCAGTTTGCCAGCGCTGATCGCCGCCCGGCAATGGCCTCAGTCACCGGCGGCGCGGCGTAATCCAACAGCGTCAACAAGCCAGGCGTGACCTTTTCCGCCGGGGCCTGAATATTGCCTCCGGGAAGTACGAATACATCGGGCGCTTTATACGCCGCGGCCTTGGCGTACCGGAGGTTTGGGCCGCCATCGGTGGCGCCATCGATGGGGCCGCTGGCGACCGCGAATGCCTTCGGCTCAAAGCGGTCCAGCGCCTCCTTATAGTGCGCGGTGTGCTTCTGGTACAGCTTGAATTCCTCGAAGATATCGGGGTCCTTCTTCCCGCGCAGTTCCTCCATGCGCGACCGGACTTGCCCAGCCACGCCCTGCATATGCGCCTTGGCCGCCGT
>SHUN01000077.1 GCA_009697495.1 Bryobacterales bacterium
GCACCGGCCAACTTACGTGCGCCAGCGCCTCCGCCACGCACGCCTCACCCATCGCGAACAGGATGCACGTGCCGTAATCGGAATATACCAGCGTTAGTTCCGGACCAAACCATTGCGACTTGGCAAACCCGGCGGGCAAAAGATCGCCCAGCGCGTAAACACTCCAAATCCGATCTTCGTTCAACAGCGACCGAATCGCAGAGGCGTCCGTCAGCCGTCCCATCAACCAACAAGGCCGCGCAACTCCAGCACGGCCCCGCCCTGAAAATGGTGACGATAACTAAAAACTCGCAACCGCGCTCGCTTCATCGTTGAACACTTCGAATACCGTGTACAGCTTCGTGATCTGCAGCAGATCCTGCACTCGCTTCGTCAGGTTCAATAGTTTCAGGTTTCCGCCATTGTTCGATACCGTCGTGAAAGCCGACACCAGTTCCCCGATGCCCGAGCTGTCAATATACGTTACGTCGCCGAGGTTAAGGACGATATTCTTGGTCCCATCAGCCACCAGCTTTTTCACCGCTTCGCGGATCACCACGGAGCCATCGCCCAGCGTGATCTTCCCGCTCACATCCAGAAGGCACACACTGCCGTTCTGCCGTGTAATTATTGTTGCGTTCATTTTTCCTCTCCAAATCCCTCTCAGTTCTAAAGGCATGCCGCTTAGCAAGTTTGCCGCGCCTTCATGAGATACTTTCACAGTATAGCTTCGCCGTATGCCAGAATTTATCGAAACCGACATCTTGTTGACCGGACCCGACGGGGAGTCGCGGCCAATCCGTCTTGACGCGTCCCCATTTATCATGGGCCGCTCCGAAGTCGTCAGCCTCCCCATGCCCTCCGATACCATGCTTTCCCGCCAGCATTGCGCCTTTGAATGGAACGCCGGCGGCTGGATCGTTAAGGATCTCAACAGCAAAAACGGCACCACCGTCAATGGTAACAATCTGACCCGCGACCATCGGCTTTTCCCAGGTGATCGCGTCGTCGCCGGTCGCCAAATCCTCGAATTTGAGGTCCAGCGGACTTCCGAACCCAAGCCCACTCCCAGTCCCCTCGAGTTCGTCGAAGACGACGCCGGCGTCCCCATGCGCCCCGACTCGACATTTATCATTCGCCTCGATTCGGCCAACTTCTCCTCCAAACCCGGCGGCGTGCCTTCCCTCGAACTCGAACGCGCCAATCGCCGCATGGACGCCCTTGTCCGCGCCGGCCGCGAACTCTCTTCCTTTAAACCCATCGACAGCCTCTTCGATATCACCCTCGAACTCGCCCTCGACGCCGTCAGCGCCAAACGCGGCATTCTCATGACCCTCGAACGCGGCGAACTTGTCACCCGCGCGCATGAAGGGGAAGGTTTCCGCGTCTCCACCGCCGTCCGCGATAAAGTCATGAACGAACGCGCCTCCCTCCTCGTCCAGGACGTCGCCGCCGATAATCTTCTCAAAGCCTCCCAAACCATCGTCCAGCAGAAAATCAAAAGCCTTATGGCCGTCCCCCTGCAAACCGAAACGCAGGTCATCGGCATCCTCTACGTCGACACCCCCAACGTCCTTTACCCCTTCGACGCCGAAGCTCTCAGCCTCCTCACCGTCTTCGCCAACATCGCCGCCCTCCGCATCGAACACGCCCGCCTCGTCGAAGTCGAGCACACCGAACGCGTCCTGGCCCACGACCTCGAACAGGCCGCCGATATTCAGCGCGGTCTCTTCCCACAGGCCCCGCCTATTCTGCCGGGCCTCGAACTCGCCGGCAGTTCCCATCCCTGCCGTTCCGTCGGCGGCGATTATTATGACTACGTCCCCATGGCCGACGGCCGCCTCCTCCTCGTCGTCGCCGATGTCTCCGGCAAAGGCTTGGCCGCCTCGCTCCTCATGTCCAGCCTCCAGGCCCGCGTCCACGCCCTCTGTGAACTGCAAACCGACGTCGCCAAACTGGTCAGCCGCCTCAATCACTCCATCAAAGCCAACACCCCCGACAACAAATTCATCACCGGTTTCTTCGCCGCCATCGACCACGCGACCGGCGAAATGGAATACGCCAACGCCGGCCACAATGCGCCCGTCATCGTCCGCCAGTCCGGTCAGATTGAACTCCTGACCGCCGGCGGACCAGTCCTCGGCATCCTCCCTAACATCACCTATGCCGGTGGCCGCACACGCATGGAGCCGGGCGACCTACTCGTCATGTATAGTGACGGCGTCTCCGAAGCTCCCAACAGTAAGGACGAGGAATTCGGCGAAGAAGCCGTCGGTGAAATCGCAGCCGCCTGCCTTGGACGCAGCGCCCGTGAAGTGATGGTGGAAATCGCCCGCAGGTTGAGCGAGTTCCTCGGCGAATGCTCGCCCACCGACGACGTGACCATGGTTGTCGCCCGGAAGCTGTAACTTCTACCGCTTCGGATACCCCGCCGGTGATCGCCCCAATTTCGCGATACCGAGCCGCGACGATACCGGGCCGCGACCGTTAGGGAGCGGTCCTAGCGCTCAAACATCTACCTTCAACTACCTCGGATACCCCACCGCCGCCGTCACTTCCTTCATCTGCAGCAAGTGCCGCTCCGAGTGCCCGCTGATCATCAAAATCATCTCGTATAAATCCATTTCCTTCGCCGGGCCAGTCTTAAAAAAACGTCCGCGCAAGTCGTCCTCGGTCGTCTCCACGAACCGAATCGTCTCGTCACGCCGTGCGTTCAATGCCGCAGCCAGCGCCGCCTTCGTCGCATATTTCCCCGTCGGCCGGATCTCCTTCGGTGCCGATGCCGGCTTCGACCGGTCCGTCATCGTCGTCAACACCTTCTTCCCGCTCGCGTCTTTGTCCGCCGCGCGCGCTGTCCGCTTCTCCTCATCCACCGGCAACTTCTTCGCGCTCTGCTGAATCATCCCGCGCAGCAGATTCTCCGTCTCCGTGATGTGTTCCGCGCATTCGGCAATGCTCCACCGCTCCGGCCCTGCCTTGAAGGTCCATTGCGCCTCGCTCAACGGCGCAATAAAGTCCAATATCATTTTCCGCGTCCCTTGCAAATGGCTCATCGCCTGGTCCCGCTCCCCCTTGCTCAACGGCTCCCCGCTCAACGGCAGCGCCAGTACCGCCAACAGCATCCAATTTCGCATCGATCTCTCCTAAAAGTGAAATTCCGGACTTTCGAGCCTAAACGTTCAGGCGCCTCAGGCCGATAGTACCAAAAGAGGCCCTGTCACCTGTGTCTGACGCCGTCCGCCCATCTGAATTCTTCAACCATTTAACGCCCCCCGTTCGATCTCCCTTCTCCGCCATCCCCGCTGGCCTTTCCGCCCAACCGCCGCAGGACGACGGCCGCCGCGGACGCTTGCTTCTCGTCGATTCCCTCGAAATCAATCGCCGCCTCGCAAAAAGTGTGCTTCGCTCCTCAGGCCAATACGAATTCTTCGAGGCCGCCACTGGTCGAGCCGCCCTCGAGATTCTCGCCCGCCAGTCCATCGACCTCGTCATCCTCGACATCATGATGCCCGACATCAGCGGTCCCGAATTCTGCCGCCGTCTAAGGGGCAACCGCAAAACCCAACTCCTGCCCATTCTAATAATCACCAACATGCAGGGCGCCGAACACGAAGTGCTCGGCATTGACGCCGGCGCTGACGAATACCTCACCAAACCGCTCCACCCCTCCGTCCTCCGCGCCCGCGTCCGCGCTCTCCTCCGCCACAAATCCGCCATTGACTCCCTCGACGAAGCCGAAAGCATTCTATTTGCCCTCGCTCAAGCCGTCGAAGCACGCGACTCCTATACCGCCGAACACTGCCAGCGCCTCGCCACCTACAGCGTCACCCTCGGCGTCGCCCTCGGCCTCTCCCGTCCCGAACTCGTTGCCCTCTATCGCGGCGGCTTCCTCCACGACATTGGCAAAATCTCTATCCCAGACAGCATTCTCCACGGCCGCAATTCCCTCACCGATGCCGAATGGGTCATCATGAAGCAGCACACGACGCGCGGCGAAGAAATCTGCCGCCCCATGAAAAGCCTCGCCCCCGTCTTGCCCATCATCCGCTCCCATCACGAAAAGTGGGACGGCTCCGGCTATCCCGACGGTTTGACGGGCGAAAACATCCCGCTTCACGCCCGCATTCTCCAAATCGTCGATATCTTTGACGCCATCATCACCGAGCGTACTTACAAACGGGCTTTCACCGTCGAAGAAGCCACCGCCGTCATGGAACAGGAAGTCGCCCGCGGTTGGCGCGACCCCGAACTTGTGTCCCTCTTCGTCAGTCTCCTCAGTCGCAACATACTCGAATCCACCGCGTCGCTCATTGACACCGATTGGCCGGAAGTCTCCACCATGCTTCGCACCTTCCAGGCCATGCATACCAATGTGCAGGGCACGGGACAGGGGATCGAAATGCCCAAATTTGTTCTCCAATAATTACATGCGCGTCGTTTCCATCGTTTGCTTACTCCTCGCCGCACTCCCGGCTCCTGCCCAGCCCCGTACCGCGCCCATTCCGGACTCCGAACGAACTCGCTGGTTCCGCGATTCCAAATTCGGCATCTTCGTCCATTGGGGCGCCTATTCCGTCATCGGCCGCCATGAGTGGGCCCGTCACAAACTTCAAATCCCGCAAGCCGAGTACGACAAATTTGTCCGCCAATTCAACCCCGTCAAGTTCAACGCCGCCGAATGGACCAACCTCTTCCGCTCCGCCGGGGCCAAATACGTCGTCATCACTTCCAAGCATCACGACGGCTTTTCCATCTACCGCAGCCGCGTCAGCGATTACGACATGGAGATCACTCCCTATCCCGGTGACCCGCTGAAGCAACTCGCCGAGGCCGCCCAGCGCGCCGCCAAAGACTTGCCCTTTCTCATCAAAGGCGGCGAATCGATCCTCTCTGGCAAAACAGACGTAACCGGCGACGCCCAGGTCTTCCAGGAATTCGCCGTCGGCACTCTCCAACTCAGTGCCAGTGAAGGCGGCGGCTGAGGCCCCGGTTTCCGCGCCGCCCTCGACGGAAAACCAAACCACATCCTCATCCAGTTCGGCCACAGTGACTGCCCCGGCGATGCCCCCGAACGCGAAACCGTTCCCGCCACCACCTTCCGCCAGAATTTCACACAATACATCACCGAAGCCCTCGCCGCCGACACCACACCCCAATGATGGAACCGGCCTCCTGGCGGGTTCTCCTCGTAGAATCCCGCACAATGCCGGTGTCGCGCTGAATAAGTGATCGGTATTGCGGCTACGCCACTGACAGCGGATACCACCGCAACACGGCCTCCCGCAATTGCTCCGTTCTCCACGGTTTCGGCACAAAATCATCCATCCCGCACTCCTCGCACCGCCGGCGTTCTTCGTCCAATACACTCGCCGTCATCGCAATAATTGGCGTCCGCGGCCCCGCCCCTTCCCTCCGCCGGATCTCCTTCGTCGCGTCGTACCCATCCATCTCCGGCATTAGGCAGTCCATGAACACCATGTCAAATCCGCCCTCGCCAAACCTCGCCAACGCCTCCAATCCGTTCCCCGCCAACACGACCTCGCAGCCCAATCGCGTCAACGTCCGCTCGGCCACTTTTCGATTCACCGCGTTGTCTTCCGCCACCAGCACGCGCGGCACCCTCTGAAACGGAATCCGCTCCAGCGCCGGCCGCTTTACCGGCACCGCCGCCGGTTCCCCCGCCACTGCCAAACTCAATTCAAACCAGAAAGTCGAACCCTTTCCCTCCACGCTCCGCACGCCAATCCGCCCCCCCATCGCCAGCACCAGCAGTTTCGAAATCGCCAGTCCCAGCCCCGTCCCGCCGAACCGGCGCGTCGTTGAAGCATCGGCTTGCCGGAATCGCTCAAACACCAGTTCCGTCTTGTCCGGCGGAATGCCTAACCCGGTGTCGATCACCGACGCCCTCACCACTACCCGTTCCCCTTCCCGCCCAACTACCTCCCAACACACCCGCACACTCCCCTGCTCGGTGAACTTAATCGCATTCCCTATCAGATTCATCAAAATCTGCCGCACCCGCCCCGGATCGCCCGCCACCCAGCGCTCCCCCCTTCCAGCAGCACTTCCACATGCTTCGCCGCTGCCACACCCGCGAATCCATCCGCCACTTGCCGCGTCACCGCCATCAGATCAAATGGCACCGCCTCCAGCGTCAGCCCCCCCGATTCAATCTTCGAAAAATCCAGGATATCGTTGAGTATCCCCATCAACGATTGCGCCGAGTTGTGAATCGATTCGCCCATGTTCCGCTGATCCGCTGTCAGCCCCGTCTCTAACAGCAGATTCGTCAACCCGATCACCCCGTTCATCAGCGTCCGGATCTCATGGCTCATCGGCGCCAAAAATTCACTCTTCGCCCGATTGGCCCGCTCCGCCTCCAGCCGCGCCGCCCGTACTCGCCGCACTTGCCATGCCGTAATCAACACCACAAGCAGCGCCAGCCCCATCCCCATCCACAAAAATTCCAGCCGCCGCTCCGCCTGCTTCAACTTCAACATCCAATCCGTACTCCCCAACCCCACCGCGTAATGCGACGCGATCCGGCTTAATGTTCCATCCATCGCCATTCGGTCGATCTCATCCCGAATCGCCAGCGCGTCTTTCTCAAACCCCGGTGCCGCTCCCGTCGCTATCTCCACCCGCGCATTCGGCAAAAACTCCATCGTGAACGCCGCTCCCTGGCACGCCGGGCTTCGCTGCATCGAGTGCATCACAATCGCTCGCTGATCTATGAAAACATACGACATCTCCCCCGTACACAACGCATCGAGTAGCCGCGTCCGGTCCGAATATATCTGCACCGTCGCCTTCGGCCGTGCCTTTCCTAATCATGTACCGCGGTACCGGCGAATCCGACACCCCGATCAGCTCCGTCCGCCCCGCCGGAATCGGTCCCGATGACACCAGCCCAAATAAATTCTCCGCCCACGGCCGCGTCAGGAAAAACATATCCTTCCGCTTCGGCGTCGCCGACATCGCGCCCCACAACTCCAACTCCCCCTGCGGCAGCAACTCCTCCGGCCCCAGTTTCGGATTCACCCATCTCAATCGGATCCCCAACCGCCTCGCCGCCTCATTCACCACGTCTGGCCCAAGCCCCGTCACCGTCCCATCCGCGTTCACAATCTCGAATGGCGGACCGGACCACGCTCCAATCCGCAACACACGCTCCGGCGGATGATAAATGCCCATCCGCCATGACGCCACACCCGCGGTGACCACCAGCACTACGCCCGCCCCAATCATCACCCGGATTTTCGTCGTCATCGAACGTCCCTATGAATAGCTCTTCGGCGTAACCCCCCTTGACTTTAACCTTAATTTTCGAATTAATGAAAGCTAAACTTTTCCCTGGAGAAACCCATGCGCTTCCCTCTGTCCGTACTCACCCTCTGCCTCCCCCTCGCCGCCCAGCCAACCCTCCCCCCGGCCGCGACCGTCAAAATCGACTTCGAGAAACACGTCCTCCCCCTCCTCTCCCAAAAGTGTCACTCCTGCCACGGAGCCGACGTCCAACAGGTCGGCCTTCGCCTCGATAAACGCCAAAACGCCATGCGCGGCGGCGATTACGGCCCCGTCATGATTCCCGGCAAAAGCGCCGAAAGCAAGCTAATTAAACGCGTCGTCAGCGGCGACGGCGGCATGCAAATGCCTCCCTCCGGCCCCCTCACGCCCGAAGAAATCTCCATCCTCCGCGCCTGGATCGACCAAGGCGTCGACTTCCAAATGGATATCAAAGACGAAGCGCCGCCCAAGCCAATTGACCCCAAACTCGCCGCCCTCATCAATGCCATCCGCGCCAACGACACCCGCGCCGTCGAAAAAGCTCTCACCCCTTCTCTCGTCAATGCCGCCGATCCGTCTGGTTCCACTCCCCTCCATCACGCCGCCGGCTTCGGCAATCTCGTCATCATGAAGGCCCTCCTCGCCAATGGCGCCGCCGTCAACGCCAAAAATCGCCGCGCCTCCACTCCACTCCACTGGGCCATCCTCGATGAAGCTAAGGTCCGCCTCCTCCTCGACGCCGGCGCCGATAAAAACGCCCGGCAAGCCGATGGTCGCTCCCTCGTTTACCAGTCCGCCTCCATCGCCAACTCCACCAGCATCCTCCGCCTCCTGCTTGAAAAAGGAGCCGACCCCAACGCCCCCACCGCCAACGGCCAAACCCCCCTCATCAACGCCTCCGGCCGCGGTGACGTCGATGCCATGCGTCTCCTCATCGACGCCAAAGCCAACGTCAACGCCAAAAGCGGCACCGGCGGCGACGCCCTCATGGCCGCCGCCAATAGCCGTAATCCCCGCGCCGTCGCCCTCCTCCTCGATCTCGGAGCCGACCCCAAAGCCGCCACCAAAAAGAACGAATCCGCCCTCCACAACGCCGCCACCGCCGGCGTCACCGAGTCCGTCCAACTCCTCCTCGCCAAAGGCGCCAACCCCAACCTCGCCGACGACCGCGGCTACACACCCCTCATGTACGCCGCCGCCTCCGAAGCCATGAATGCCGCCAGCGTAAAACTTCTCCTCGACCGCGGCGCCGACCCCAATTGCGCCGGCGAAGGCGAAACGCCCCGCTCCCTCGCCGCCAAACGCGGACATACTGAGGTTGCCAAACTCCTCGGCGTTTCCGCCGTCGATGCAAATACAAGCAGCCATGTTGTCGCGCCGAAGGCGGCCCGCCGCGCCGTCCCAGTCGCCGTCCAACAAGCCCTTTCTCTCCTCGAAAAGCAAAGCAATACTTTCATCCGCACCGCCGGATGCAACTCCTGCCACGCTCAGGACCTCCCCTCCGCCGCCCTCGGTCTCGCCCGTCTCCACGGCATTCCCACCCCCCGCGAAATCCCGCAGCTCTCCCCCGCCATGAACGGCGTCACACCCGATCGCATCATGGACATGGGCGCTGTCGGCGTCGCCAGCATCGGCTGGGAAATGTTCGATCGCGGCCTGAACCGCCAACCCGCTGACGATTACACCGCCGCCACCGTTCACTACATGAAGCTCATGCAGGACCCGGCGGGCTTCTGGAAAGGCGTCGACGGCCGCCGCCCCCCCATGAACGCCGGTACCATGCAAGCCACCGCTCTGGCCCTCTATACGCTGAAAACGTTCACCCCGTCCGCCGGCAAAGCCGACACCGCCGCCCGCCTCGCCCGCGCCGCCGCCTGGCTCCAAAAGGCCACGCCCCAAACCACCCAGGATCGCGCGTTCCATCTTCTCGCCCTCCAGTATTCCGATGCCTCCCGCGACGCCATTTCCAGCGCCGCCGCCGCTCTCGCCGCCACCCAGCGCCCCGAAGGCGGCTGGAGCCAGCACCCCGCCATGGGTGTCGACGCCTACGCCACCGGCCAAGCCCTCTACGCCCTGCAAGCCGCCGGCAAAATGCCAGTCTCCGCCCCCGTGTACAAGAAGGGCGTCGACTTCC
>SHUN01000078.1 GCA_009697495.1 Bryobacterales bacterium
GCCAGCCGCATTCGCCGGCTGGATGCCAATGGCCGGCTGGCGACGCTCGCCGGCAACGGCCTTCGAGGCGACACGGCCACGCCCGGTCCGGCGCGAGAGACTTCGCTGCCGAATGTCACGCAGATCTTCTTCGATGGGCAGGGCATGCTGCACTTTGTTGGAGCCGGCCGCGTGTTCCGGCTCCGCAATGGCAACATTGAAGTGGTGGCCGGATCGGGCCGCCCCGGTTTCAACGGCGAGTCCGGCGAAGCTACGGCGATGAATCTCGGCACCATCGTCAAGGCGGCATTTGATTACGCGGGCAACCTGCTGATCATCGACGGCTTCAACCGCGTCCGTTCCGTTGACAGCGACGGTAATCTTCGCACCGTCGCCGGATCCACGCGCGTTAGCGTGGCCGCGGGCCGCGTGGGCGATGACGGTCCGGCGACGGCCGCCGCGCTCTCCAGCCCGCGTCAAATTTTCCCGTTCAAAAACGGCTCGTATTGGATCAACGATCTCTCCGGCCGCCACATGCGCATCGTCTCTCCCGATGGCATCATCCGCACCATTAACGCGAACTTTGAGCCCACCATCGTCATCCTGAGCTTCCCCGACGGCGCTCCAGCCGCCGCCACCGCAAACCGCGTCTACCCCATTCGTCCGGACGGCAACATTGAAACCGGCGTCGCGCCTTACCCGGCCTTTACTGGAACACCGTTGGCCATCGCCACTGACTCGTCGCTGTTCTTCACCGGGTCGGCCCGTCCTGAACAGCGCAACCCGGTCGTGCGACTCGCCAATCGCGTGCAGTCGCTGGTGGCCGGTGCGCCTGTTGCCGCCACCGTCGACGGCCAAGCCCCGCCGTTCGGCGTGTGGCTCACTCGCACCAGCAGTCTCATCTATTCCACCACTCTCGGCAACAAGTCCGGCATCCTGGAAGCCCGCCCCGGACAGCCGCCGCGATTCCTTATCGGCGGCGGAACCGAGGTCGGCGAAGCCGATGGCAAGGCCGCTACCAGTCTGTCGCTTTTCGGCGTCGTCGCCTTCACAGTGGATAACGACGGGCGCGTAATCGTTGGCGATCTCTTCCGCCGGCGTCTGCTGGTGGTCGATTCCAGCGGCAACGTCAAAGTGCTCCGCGACGCCAACGGCGACCAGATTCCCTACAACCCCATCACCAGCCTTTCCACGCTGCAACGCCTGGCCACCGACCGGGCCGGGAACATTTACTGGGCGAACTCCGGCGCCACTCCGGTAGGCGGCGTTTTCACCGCGGAAGTGACGGTTTGGAACCGCGCAAGCGCCGGGACCACGACTTACCCCGTTGTCGGTTTGGCAGGCATAGCGCGCGACGAAAGCGGCGACGCGATTGTGATCGCCGGCAACTCCGCCACGTTCCGCGCGCCGTATCGATTGCAGCCCGCCGGCAGCGGTAATGCCGTTCCGCCGTACGCCAATCTTCCGCTATCCTCGATCGCGCAGTGGAAGGAGCAGCCGTACTTCACCACGACGACACGCCTGTTCCGCGGCGAGCCCGGAAAGCTCCAGATGCTGAACGAATTGACGCTTCCCGGCGGCGCCGCCTTCGCGCCAGATTTCGTAGTCGCGTCTCCGGACGCCATCATCGTCCATGCCACCGACGGCGGTTTCTATCGCCTCGATAACATCGACGCCTGCAAATGGCTGCCGCAGCCTACGATATCGGCTGTGGTTAACGCCGCCAGTTTCGACGGCAACGGCACGGTGGCGCCGCGTCAATTGATCACATTCTTTGGCACAGGACTGGGGCCGGCCGAAGGCCAGGGATTCGTGCTTGACGGCGCGTTGCGCGCTACTAGTCAACCCGCGCCGTTTCCCACGCTCACTCTCGGCAATTTCTCCGGCGCCATTCCCAACGCCGCGCTTACTGGAACAAATCTACCGGTGATTTATTCCAACGACACGCAAGTCACGACCCAGAGTCCCAACTCCAATCCCGCCTCGAATTCCTATCTTCTGTATTTCGCCTGGAATGGCCTTACGCTGATTCAACCGCAGACTGTCCGAACCGTAGTGGCCGTGCCTGGGCTGTTCGCCGAAGGCGGGAACGCGGCGGCGTTGAATCAGAACGGAACACGCAATACCGCCGCTACGCCCGCCGCCCCCGGCTCCATCGCGCAGCTTTTTGGAACCGGACTGGGCGCCCTTGATGTAAACGTTGCGCTAGGCGATTTCTTCAGCCCGGACGTTCTGGTTCGCACTGCGAATCCGGTGGAAATTCGGATCGGCGACGTGTCCGCCGAAGTCGTCTTCTCCGGCGGCGCGCCGGGCCAGATTGGTGGCGTCTACCAGATTAACGTGCGCATTCCCGCTGGACTGGCGGCCGGTCCGCAGCCAGTGGCGGTCAGCGTTTCCGGCCAGAACGGCCCGCCGGTTCTACTCTTCGTTCGTTAGAAGGAAATCTCCGTGATGAAACTCGCCATCGCATTCTTACTTGCAGTTACCACCTGCCTGGCGCAGACCACCGGAACGATTAACGGCTCCGTTCGCGACGAATCCGGCGCCGTTATTCCCGGCGCAAAAGTCGGCATTCGCGGATTGGCCTCGGGTGACCGCCGAACCGCCGCCACCAACGATCGCGGTGCTTATGCCTTCCCCTTCCTCGCTCCCGGCGAGTACGAAGTGGAGTTTTCGCGTCCCGGATTCACTACCGTAGCTGTTAAGGCCACGCTCAATATTACCGACGTTGTGGCGATTGACGCCGTGCTTCGTCCCTCCGCGGTGGCCGAGCGGATTGAAGTGACGGCCGCCTCGCCGCTGCTGCAAACCGAAAGCGCCTCGCTCGGCCGCGTCGTCGATGGCAACGCCGTCAAAGAGCTGCCCCTTTCTTCGCGTAATTTCACGCAGCTTCTCGCGCTTTCTCCGGGCACTTCGGGACCGTTGAATGACGCCGGCGCGCTCGGCCGCGGCACGCAGAACATCTCCTCCGGCGGTGCGCGCCTGGGGTCGAATTCGGTCTACATCGACGGCGTTGACTCGGTGAACATTCACAGCAATACGTCGAACGAAAACGCCTTCGCTTCCAACGGTCTGGTGGCCCCCTCGCCCGAGGCCATACAGGAGTTCAAAGTGCAGACGGGCCTTTACGACGCTACCTCCGGCCGCAGCGGCGGCGCAGCCGTTGTCCTCGTCACCCGCTCCGGCACGCCCCAATTTCACGGCACTCTGTTTGAGTTTTTCCGCAACAACGCCCTCAACGCCAACAGCTACTTTTTCAACTCCACCGGCCAGGCGCGCCCGGTGCTTAAACAGAATCAGTTCGGCGGCAATATCGGCGGGCCGGTGGTCAGGAACAAGACGTTTTTCTTCTTCTCCTATCAGGGCACGCGCCAGCGCAACGGCCTCTCCGGCTCCAGTTCGCTCACGCTGCCAAACATTCCGCTCGACCGCTCCCGCGTGTCCCTGGGCCGCGTCTTCACAGGCCTGCGCGGCACTCGCGGCGGCCCCGCGATTCTCGCCGATGGCTCCAACATCAATCCCGTCGCTGTCGCGCTGCTCAATACCAAACTCCCCAACAACTCCTTCGTCATCCCCTCGCCCCAAACCAGCGGCGCGGGCGTGAACTTCTCGGCCTCCATCCCGGCGCGCTACCAGGAGCATCAGTACATCTCGAACGTGGACCATCAAATCAATTCGAATAACCGACTGACCTTCAAATCCATTATCTCCGCGCAACCCGCCTTTCAATCGATGCCCGCCGCCAACGTCCCCGGCTTCGGCACCACGCAGGATTTCAAGAGCCGGATTCTCTCATTGACCGACACGCACATCTTCACGCCGAATCTGGTGAACGAAGCGCGCATGGGCATCTCCCGCCTTGTCGGCGTCGTTGTTCCGGAGACGCAAATTCCGCTCACCGCCATCGGCATGCGCCGCTTCAACTCGGCTGATTTTAACGACATTCCGCAGATCACCGTCACCGGCGCGTTCAGTATCGGCTACTCCGTCAACTCCGATCAGGGCGTCGCGCAGAACACCTTCCACTGGGTCGATACGCTGTCCTGGACGCGGGCAAGCACATCGTCCGCGCCGGCATGGAAGCGCGCCGCTACCAGGACAACTACTATTCCAATAACCGGATGCGAGGGACAATGTCCCTGCAAAGTTTCGGCGACTTCCTCCTTGGACTTCCGGGCTCCTCCATCGCCGATGGCGGCAACGGCACCGGTTTCAGCAATATCAACAGCTCCAGCGTCGCCAGCGGCGTCGCCGAACGAGCGGACCGCATCACCGATCTGGCGTTATTTGTTCAAGACGATTGGAAGGTTACTTCACGCCTTACCGTCAATGTCGGCATGCGCTGGGAATATCTCGGTTACGCCGTCGATAAATACGGGCGCAACGGCAGTTTCGACACGCGTCTGTATCAGCCGCCCCCGGCCAATGGCGTCACTTCCGCGGGATTTGTGCAGGCGTCGAGTTCTCAAAAACCGGTGCCTGGCGTGCCGAAAGTTTCACCCACGCTGATTGACAACGCGCCCACTCGCAACTTCGCTCCCCGCATTGGCCTGGCCTATCGCCTGTCTAATCGCATCGTGCTGCGCAGCGGTTACGGCATCTATTACGATCGCCTGTCGAACCAGCTTGGCCTGCTGGAAGCGCTCTCGCTGCCCGGCTATGTCCGCACCGATTTGCAGGGCTCGGCAGGCAGCGCGGCGTCGCTCCAGAACCCGTACCCAAACCTGCCGCAACGCTCCGAGTTTCCCGTGGTCCCGCGGCTGTTCGCGCCGCCCTACACCAATGACCGTCCCGCGATTGGACTCAACGCCGTTGACCCCTCGCTCCGCACGCCCTATTTGCAGCAGTGGGGTCTCAATATCCAGTATCAGTTCACTGCTTCCACCGTTGTTGAAGTTGGTTATCAAGGGACGAAGGGCACGGCGCTTGCCACGCAAAGGCTCATCAATCAGCCGATGCTTGGCGCCACCGGCAATACCGCCGCCAACGCCCCGCTCCGCGTCCCCTATGTAGGCTTCAGCCCCACCGGCCTCGTCTGGCTGGAGACCTCCACGGACTCACGCTACAACTCGCTGCAAACCAGCGTCACGCGCCGCTTCAGAAAGGGTTTGCGGCTGCTCGGCTCTTACACCTGGGCCAAGTCCTTGGACAATAACTCCGGCTCCGGCACTGGCGCGTCGTTCACGCAAACCGATGGCGATCAGCTCCGCCCGTCGCTCAATCGTGGTCCGTCGGACTTTGACCGCACGCACCGCGCCGTTCTCAACTTCAGCTACAACCTGCCTTTTCAAAAGGGAATTCTCACGGGCTGGCAAGTGGCCGCGGTCGCGGTCGCGCAGACCGGGACGCCCATCAGCATTCTCGACACCAGCGGCGCGGCCTTCTTCGGCACTTCCAACAGCCGAGCCAGTTGGGCTCCCGGCGCGACGATTGAAACCGCGCGTAAATCCGGCGCGACGCAGGACCGGTTGAATCAGTATTTCAACACCGCCGCGTTCGTCCGGGCGGGGAATCTATGGGGCGATTCGGGGCGCAACATTCTGCGCGGCCCGAATCAGCGGAACATCGACTTTTCCGTGAATAAGCGCTTCGCTTTGACGGAACGAATTGCGCTGGAATGGAGGTCGGAGTTTTTCAATTTACTCAACATCACGAACTTCACCAATCCCGGCGCCAGCATCACCGCCGCGACGTATGGCGTCATCCGTTCTACCACCGGCAATCCGCGGGTGATCCAATTTGCGTTAAAGTTGACATTCTAGCCCATGCCATCGTTGCTGAAGTCCCTCTACCTCCAGGTCCTGATCGCCATCTCGCTCGGCATCGCCTTTGGCGCTGTCGCCCCGGAATCCGCCGCCGCTATGAAACCGTTCGGCGACGGCTTCATCAAGCTCATCAAGATGATCATCGCCCCGATCATATTCTGCACCGTCGTCGTCGGCATTGCCGGCACCGCCGATATGAAGAAAGTGGGCAAGACGGGCGGCTTGGCGTTGCTCTATTTTGAAGTCGTTTCCACGATCGCGCTACTCGTCGGCCTCTTCGTCGTCAACCTCGTCCAGCCCGGCGTGGGGATGAATATCGATCCGAAGACTCTGAATATCGGATCCATTGCCGCCTACACCGCCCCCGGCAAAATGACGAACACCACGGACTTCATCCTCAACGTCATCCCCGCCACTTTCTTCGACGCCTTCGCGAAAGGCGAAATCCTGCAAGTTCTCTTCCTCGCCATCCTCTTCGGCGTCGCCCTGCAAAAACTCGGTTCCCACAAAAACGCAGTCTTCCAATTCATTGAGCGAACGTCGGAGATTCTTTTCGCGATCGTGAAGATGATCACCGCGCTCGCGCCCATCGGCGCGTTCGGCGCCATGGCCTTCACCGTCGGCACCTATGGCCTGAAAAGCCTGCTTTCCTTGGCCCAACTGATGGCCACGTTCTACCTGACTTGCATCGTATTCATCTTTGTCATTCTCGGCGGCATCGCCCGCTTCCACGGCTTCAGCATCTTCCGCTTCCTGCGCTATATCCGCGAGGAGATTCTCATCGTCCTCGGTACCTCATCCTCGGAAGCAGCGCTGCCCCGCATGATCCTCAAACTCGAATCGCTCGGGGCGGGGAAGTCGACCGTCGGCCTCGTTATTCCCACCGGCTATTCGTTCAATCTCGATGGCACATCCATCTACCTCACCATGGCCGCCGTCTTTATCGCGCAGGCCACCAACACGCCAATGACGCTCACGCAACAAATCACTTTATTGGCAGTCCTGCTGCTAACTTCGAAAGGCGCGGCCGGCGTCACCGGCTCTGGCTTCATTGTTCTCGCAGCCACGCTCTCGGCTGTCGGCAATGTGCCGGTGGCAGGCCTGGCATTAATCCTCGGCATCGATCGCTTCATGTCCGAAGCCCGCGCCATTACTAACGTGATCGGCAATGGCGTGGCCGCCCTCGTCGTCGCCAAGTGGACCGGGGACCTCGATGAGAAGACGCTGCACGACCGGCTTCGAGCCGGCCCCGCCCCACAGTGATAAACTAGCCACAACGATGAAACCCGCCGTACTCGCCTCGCTCCTGCTTGCCGCATCTCTCTTCCCGCAGGCCCGCAAATTCACGCTGCCGCCGCCCAATCCAGCCGGCCAGGTCGCCAACGGCGCCAAGGTTGTGCCGCAACCGGCCGGCAAGAACCTCACTGTGCCCGCCGGATTCACCGCTGTCGAATACGCCGGCGGCTTTCAAAAACCCCGCGACATGCTGCAACTCCCCGGCGGCGCGATCCTCGTCACCGAAAGCGTGGCCAAAGGCGGCGTCTTCATCGTCAACAACGACAAGGACCGCAAGCCGCTTATCTCCGGGCTCGACCGCCCCTTCGGCATGGCCTTCCACGACGGCTACTTGTACGTCTCTGAAGCCGAAGCCATCAATCGTTACAAGCTCGATCCCGCCGCGCTCACCGCCGGTCCGGTCGAAAAGATCGTCGACTTGAAGGGTTACGGCAAAGGTCATTGGACCCGCTCCATAGCCGTTGACGCCAAGGCCAAAAAGCTCTACGTCTCCGTCGGCTCCGGCAGCAACGTAGACCTCGGCGACCCGCCCAACCGCAACGCCGTCAACGTCTATAACCTCGACGGCTCCAGCCCCGAAATCTTCGCCACCGGGCTCCGCAACCCCGTCACCATTCGCTTCCAGCCGGAAAGCAAAAAGCTCTGGGCCACCGTGCAGGAACGCGACGGCCTGGGCGACGAAATCGTTCCGGACTTCTTCACCGAAGTGAAAAAGGGCGCATTCTACGGCTGGCCTTACGCCTACATCGGGCCCAATGAAGAGCCTCGCCACAAAGGCGTAAGTCCGGAAGCGGTCAAGAAAACCATCGAGCCCGACGTCCTTCTGGGCGCTCACGTCTCCGCCATGAGCTTCGCCTTCTATACCGGCAAATCGTTCCCCGCCAAGTATCGCAACGGCGCTTTCATCGCGCTCCGCGGTTCGTCCGGCCGCAGCAAGCGCGTCGGCTATTCTCTGCTCTTCCAGGCGTTCAAAGGCGGCAAGCCCGTGGGCGCGTTGGAGCCGTTCCTCACGGGCTTCATGCTGGGCGAAGATGTGAAGGAAGTGTGGGGCCGTCCGGTCGGTGTCGTCCAACTCGCCGATGGTAGTCTGCTGCTTTCCGAAGACGGCAATAACAAGATCTGGCGCGTCAGCTACAAAAAGTAGTGACCGTTTTCGGCTGCTTGCCATCTCGGTCACCCTCGCGGCTCAACCCGCGCTGTACCCCATCCGGAATGGCCGCCAGCCCCGCCGCCGAAAGCAGTACGGCCTATTCCCCCGCCACCAGGCTCGGGAATGTGAAGTCGCCGCGTCGGCTCGAAACCTCGCCGCGAACCACGCCCGTCCCCGCCTGTGTCAGCCGCACCGCCGCCCCGCTCACGGCCAGTCCGGAACTCTCCCGCACCGAGGCGACGATCGTTCCATTCGTCGGCTGAGCCCACGCCATGGAAGCGGCAACTAGAAATAAGAGGTAGCGCATGGCCGAAATAATACCTCAGTTCGTGCAACTCCATCCCAGCACCCCGCGAATAACCTGAGATTATTCCGCCGCCGCCACTCTCTTTATAGACAGTGCCGGTTCCATTCGATCACTCTTTCAAACTCCTGACCGACGATGACCCGCGAGCGGCGCTCGCCGCCTTCGCCGAAATCCCCCTCGATGCCGAGATCGAGGTCTCACCCGCCGACCGGGAATTGAACCTGTCCACTTTGAAGGTTGATAACCTCTACCGCTGCCGGCAGAACGCCGTCGAGTTCCTCATTCACTTCGAAGCCGTGTCCCGTTCCCGTTCCAGCGCTCTGGATCATCAAGTGGATTACGTCCGCGCCATCGTTTCCAAATACAGAACTCCTGATCTCAACGAATTTGCGATGTCCCCAACTGGTAGACAAGTGTGAGTTCGGTATCGGGGATTCTGGTGGAGGATGTGTCCGGCAAGCGGGCGCTAGAGGTTTTGATCCCGAAGATCATTGGTGCAGGGCAGTCCTTCCGCATCCATGCGTACAAGGGTATCGGGCGCATCCCCAAGCGCAAGAGGATCCTTCTGAACAACTTGCCGTACCTTTTGAGCGGATATGGGCAAACCTATTTTCAAACCGGTTTTCCAGACGCCGTTTTTGTGATTTGTGATCTGGATGATCGAAATCGCGCGGATTTCCTCGCCGAGTTGAATTACGGACATGGCTACGGCCTACCTGCCAATAGGCAAGTAAGTTCCCGTGGGAGAGCTGATGCCACCTGAATTATGCACAGGATCAGCGCCCGAGCTCTGATTCTGCTCGGTTGCCGCGACCGGTAATTGAGTAAGTCAGTTCGATTGTTGTAACTTCACCTCCGCTGCCGAAACACCGATCCCGCCAAGCCCAGCGTCGAAGTTACTG
>SHUN01000079.1 GCA_009697495.1 Bryobacterales bacterium
ACAGCAGATCGCGGGGCTGGGCGATCCGGTGAAAATGGTGCGCGAAGCGGCGCGGTGGGGCATGCGCCAGACGCTGCTCGATGACAAGGGATGGGACCATCTGTTCCCTGCCCTGCTGAAAGCCGATGACCTGACGCGCGAGTGGGCCGCGGGCGCGCTGGTGATGCGCGCGGATACGGTGATGACGCATTCGGCAGTCGGCTGGCCGCGGCTGACAGCGACTTTGAAGACACTGATGATTGACGATCCGCACCCGGCGGTGCGAGCCTGGGCGACGCGAGCGGCATGGAACTGGTGGGTGTGGAATCCGCCGGTACGCATCGATCTGAACGACGCGTTTTTGACGATGCTGGAGCGCCCCGAGACTTCCGCATTGGCCGAGAACGCCAAGCGCTATCAGACCGAAGCGCTGTTCATCGCCAATGGCCACCGCGCGAATGCCAGCAAGGAGCATCAGTATCCCGAGTTGACGACGCTGTTTGACGCGTTGAGCCAGCGGCTGGATAAGCCGAATCCGGAGCTCGTTAACCGTATCGTGAATATCGCCGCGACGTTCTACAATCAGGCGGGCGGCGACGGCGGTCCGGGGCAGATGGGCTACGTGACGCCCAAGGCCAGTGACGCCGTTGGCAAGGCGGTGTATGGGTATTGGAACGGGTTGGCGGCGGATTCGCCGAAGGACATGTTGAAGCTGGCGCTGGAATCGGCCGCGAACGTGATCTACGAGCCGTTGCAGAAGAAGCTGCTCGATTATTCGACCACGGGGCCGCAGGAGTTTCGGACGCTGGCGGCGACATCGATCGCCGATCCGCGCGTCATCACGCTGAACGCGGCGCAGGAGTTTGTGGAGCCGCTGATGGAGCAAGTGACGCGCGGCGCAAGCGAACCGGAACGGCGGGCGGAGCTGGTGAATCCGATCTTGAAACTGTTCTCGCGGGCGCGTTGGAACATGCCGAAGATCGAGGAGCAGCAGAACATTTTCTACAAGCTGATTCTGCCCGACTTCCCGGAAGAACGAGGCAAATTGGAAGAAAACGCGCGGGCGCTTTTGCAGATGGACAAGGACAGCCCGGACTGGTTTCTGGCGCGCAGCATGGCGCGAGTGATTCACGGCAATCCCGATTTGCAGACCGAGTCGCTGGTGCGGCGGATGCCGGTAAAATACAAAACGCCGATGGAAGAAATGCTGTGGCTGGAGAGCGCCAAATGGATGCTGTCGTGGCAGACGCCGCTGCCCGAAGTGCGCGGCCCGGCGCCGGCGCAGGATGCGTTTCGCACAGAGCGGGATCGTGCGGCGGAGCTAATTGTGGCGCAGTTGACGAAGCCCGTGGATGGCCGCTTGCGCTCCGGCGCGACGGGGCTGGCCGCGTCGAACACGATTGTCCGAAATCACCCGCTGGTGAAGGCGGCGCTGCAGCAGCGGCAACCGGATTTGTATGAAGACGACGTGGCGGAAGCGAAAGCGCTGAGCCCTGAATGGCGGCAGAATTACGAATACTTCCGCGACTGGGTGACGCCGGAAATGCTGCGCCCGAACCGCGATGACGAGCTTGCCTGCATGTCGTGCCATTCTGTCGCCGGACGCGTTCCGTCAATGGAGTTCAAGGCCGCCGACAACCGCGGCTACCTGCGCGCGAGCGGCGTGTGGGCGAACTACGCAATTCTGTTGGAACGGGTGGATGAGACGGATGTCGAAAACTCGAAATTGCTGCGGAAACCGCTCAATGTACAAACCGGAAAAGAGGACGGCCACCAAGGCGGGCGGCGCTATAATCCGGAGGACCGCGGGTATCAGATATTCCGGCGCTGGGTGCTCGACGCGGCCAATTTGAAGAAGGGTCAATGATGCCGTTTGATTCGGGGCTGGGGCGGAATACGGCGAACTATGCGGCGCTGACGCCGGTTAGTTTCCTGGCTTGGGCGGCGGAGGTGTATCCGGAACGCGCGTCGGGAGTTCACGGCGATCGCCGGTTCACTTGGCGAGAGACTTATCAGCGTTGTCGGCGGCTGGCTTCGGCGCTTCGAGGACTGGGAGTCACTCGCAATACGACGGTGGCGTTGATGCTGGCCAACACGCCCGAAATGTACGAAGCGCACTTCGGCATTCCGATGGCCGGCGGCGTGATCAACACGTTGAACACACGGCTGGACGCGGATGCGCTGGCGTTCATGCTGCGCCACGGCGAGGCGCGCGTATTGATTACGGATCGATCTTTTTCAGCCTTGATGGCGGCCGCGGTTGAACGATCCGGCGTCCCGTTGATCGTTGTTGACGTGGACGATCCGGAGTACGACGGACCGGGCGAGCGGATCGGATCGTTCGAGTACGAGGCGTTGCTGGCAAGCGGCGATCCAACATTTGCCTGGACTGCGCCCCCGGATGAGTGGGACGCCATCGCGCTGTCCTATACCTCCGGGACCACCGGCGATCCGAAGGGCGTGGTGACGCATCATCGCGGCGCGTATTTGGCGGCGCTTGGAAACATACTTGCCTGGGACATGAACTCGTTTCCGGTGTACTTGTGGTCCGTCCCGATGTTCCACTGCAATGGCTGGTGCCATGCGTGGGCAGTGGCGGCGCGGGCCGGGACGAATGTCTTCCTGCGAAAGGTTGACGCGGCTGCGATGCTCGATCTGATTGCCCGCCATCGGGTCACGCATTTCGGCGGCGCGCCGATCGTGCAGAGTCTGATTTTGAACGCGCCTGAGGAGTGCTTCGCCGGCATCGATCACACGGTGCGTTGCTTCACCGGCGGGGCCGCTCCGCCTTCTGCCGTCATCGAAGCCATGGAGCGCCGGGGCTTCCTGCTCTCTCATATTTACGGGCTTACCGAGACCTATGGGCCGGCGGCGATCTGCGCCAAGCAGCCGGAGTGGGACGAACTCTCGAAGGCCGAGCGCGCCCGGTTGAATGGGCGGCAGGGCGTGCGGTACTCCGTGGAAGAGGGGCTCACTGTGATGGACCCGCAGACGATGACGACGGTGCCCGCCGACGGCGAAACCATTGGCGAAGTGATGTTCCGCGGCAACATCACAATGAAGGGGTATTTGAAGAACCCGGCCGCGACGGAAGCGGCTTTCGCGGGCGGCTGGTTTCATACCGGCGATCTCGCCGTGCTGCACCCGGACGGTTACATCAAGATCAAGGATCGCTCGAAGGACATCATCATTTCGGGCGGTGAAAATATTTCGTCGCTGGAGGTGGAGGACACGATCCACCGGCACGGCAAAGTGATGGCCTGCGCCGTGGTTGCGCAGCCCGATGCGAAGTGGGGCGAGACACCGGTTGCCTTCATCGAGTTAAAGGATGGCGCGGAGGCGACGGCGGAAGAGATCATCGCACATTGCCGTGAGTATATGGCGCACTTCAAAGCCCCGAGACGCGTGGTCTTTGGACCGGTCCCGCGGACTTCGACGGGGAAAATTCAGAAGTTCGTTTTGCGCGAGCGCGTTCGTTCCAGCGCCGCGATTGACGTTTAACGGCAACCGGTTTCGCGGGCAGGAAGCCCACTGCGCGGCGAGCGTAAGCGAGCCGGTGCGTTCCTCCATTCGGTTACGCACCCCAACGCCGCGCGTTCGTAGGCTTGAAGCTCAACTTCTGTTACCTTGAATCGAATGCGCTCACTGATCCTAATCGCCCTTGCCGCCGCCTCTTTGCCAGCAGCGGACGCGCCCAATACCCTGACTAAGGAGGAGAAAGCCGCCGGCTGGAAACTCCTCTTCGACGGCAAAACCATGAACGGCTGGCGCGCGCCCGGCGACTCCTGGGCCATCGAAGACGGCGCCCTCAAGTCGCTACCGAAGCCAAAGATCCGCGAGGACCTCTTCACCAACGGGCTGTATGGCGACTTCGAACTGAGCTGGGAATGGAAGATCGAAGCCAAAGGAAACAGCGGCCTGAAATATCGCATCCAGGACCGCTTCTATGTCGATGATCGCCGCATGAGGGAGTACAAGAAATTCGAGGATCTGGCCAACGAAGCCGTCCGCGCCCGGAAGACCACCCGGAGCGAAGCGACGCAGGAATACGTCGTCGGCTTCGAATATCAGATGATCGACAACGACGGCCACGCCGACGCCCGCCGCGGCGGCTACTACCAGACCGGAGCGCTCTATTCGATGATTCCGTCCTCCCAGGCCGCCGCCAAGCCAATCGGCGAGTACAATCTGTCGCGGGTCGTCGTGAAGGGCAACCGCATCGAGCACTGGTTAAACGGAGTGAAGGTCGCAGAAGGCGAACTCAACGACCCCAAGACGCTGGAGAAGTCCGCCGCCCGCTGGACGACGGAGTCACCGATTCACAAGGCCCTCGCGGAGCAGCCTAAGAAACTGTGTCCGATCGCCCTTCAAAACCACGGCGACGCGGCGTGGTTCCGGAGCATCAAGATTCGGCCGCTACGCCCCTAACGGCCGCCCCAACGCCCGTGAGCTGGCCCCTCTCGCGAGTGGAGCCAGCCGACAGAGGGCGTCACCGAACCACCGGCCGGAACACGGGTGCCACTTGACTAGAGTGTGGCCGTCACTTCGATCTCGATCAGCGCCCCGCCCCACAACGCCGACACGCCGACGCCGGTCTTGGCCGGCTTGTGATCAGAGAAGAACTCGGCATAGACTGCATTGGCCTCGGCGAGCCGGCCATAGTCGGTCAGGTACAGATTGCACCGCGCCACGCGGTCCAAGCTCGATCCGGCTTCCTGCAGGATCCGTTCGATGTTCAACAAAGCCTGGCGTGTTTGGGACGCCATATCGTCGCCGGCGAGCCGGTTGGTCATCGGATCGATTCCCAACTGCCCGGAAACGAAAACGAGATCGCCCAGGACTGTCGCCTGCGAATAGGTTGGATTCGCAGGCGGCAATCCAGGGACAGTTAGCGGGACCGGTTTTGACATCCCTTAATTAGAACGTAAACCGCAGAGCGATTTCAATGTTGCGCGGCCCCTGTTGCTGGCCCGTATATTGGCCGAAGAACGGGCTCGCCAGGTTCGTGTTCAGGCCTCCCACACCCGCCATGTTGAAGGCATTCAGGAACGTGCCGCGCAGCTCCATGCTCCGCTGTTCGTCGAACTTGAACACCTTTTGGATGCTCGTGTCAAACGAAGTGAACCGCCGGTCGCGGATGTTCGGCAGATACGGACCCACCGTCCCTAGCCGCTGCACCACGTTCTGCCCACCGGCGAATACCGGCGGGTTCGTGAAGGCTGCCCTGTTCAGATACGTCGTTCCGCCATTGATGCCGCGGAAGTTGATCGGGGCATCGGAGTTCAAGATGATCGGAACGCCGGTCACCAGGTCCGGCCGGATGGAGTTGCCGGTGGGAAGATTCAGGCCGCCCGTCCCGATGGACACCGGATTCCCACTTCGCCAATTATGAATACCGGTCAACTGCCAGCCGCCAATGATTTTGTCGGCGATCCCATTCAGCTTCACCAGTTTGCCGGTGCCTATTGGCAATTCGTAAATCCAGCTCAGCTTCGCAAAATGAGGATAGTGGTAGTTCGTGATGCTTCGGTCCAGGTTGCGGTTAAATACGTCCGCCACGCCTTCGGAGTCTATCGCATTGTCTGTCATGCCAATCGCCTTCGACCAAGTGTAGGCGCCCAGGATTGCAAGGCCCTTTGAGAAGTGCCGCGTCACCTGAACCTGCCCGCTGTGATAGGAAGAGTTCCCGATATTCGGGAATACGTCGTTGATGCCGGTGAACTGCGGATACGGGCGCAACGCCTGCAAATTCGTTCCCGCAAATCCGGGGAACGGCGCCGGAATCGGGCTCGACGCATTCCACGGCCGCGGCAGCAAATCACCGTATTGTTGGGTGACCGAGAACGGAAGGTTGTTCGGTTGGGAAAAGCCCTTCGCGATCAAACGTGTTCCCTTGTTGCCAACGTAATTAACCTCAACCACCGTATTCGTCGGCAGTTGATACTGGAACCCCAGATTCCAGTTCTGCACGTAAGGCAAGCGGTTGCCTGATTTGGGATAGTAGTCGATTCCCTGCCCGTTGGCCAGCGTCGGAATCTTGTTCGGCAGGGTCCCGGTGAAGTCCGGATAGCGATCCGAAATATTGCCCAACGGCGCCTCGGCAAATGGCACAGCGCGGTTCCCGGAGTTCACGGCAATGTTCCCGTTATAACCCAGCGTGCCGCCAAACCCGAATCCGTTTGAGATAGCGGGCGTGTTGTTGATGCCGTAGCCGCCTCGCATCACCAGTTTGTTCGTCATCGCATAGGCGAATCCGAACTTGGGTGATATCTGCTTGTAATAGTTCTGCTGGAAGCCCAGCGCGCCGCGGTCATCGGCAAACACCAACGCACCAGGCCGATTGCCGGCCCCCGGGTTGGGTGTGGCGAAATCGATCGCGGACATGCGCCCAGCCACTTCGATCAGGCCGCCAACCATCTCCCAGCGCAGCCCGATATTCAGCGTCAACTTCGGCGTCACCTTCCAGTCATCCTGGAAATAGAATCCAACGGTACGCCATCGGTGGCCAAAGTTCGAAGAGACAATTCCCCGGCTTGTGGCAGCGTAGTCTCCCAGCAGGAAGCTCGCAAAGCTGTGTCCGGTCTGATTGATGAATCCAGGCTGCGCCGTCTGGTCGGGCGAAAATGCGAAATCGCCAGAACCCGATTTGCTGCGCGTGTTGTAGTAGTAGCGGCGGTTCTCAAATCCGAACTTGTAGTTATGCTTGCCGCTCACCTTCGTGAAGTCAACCTGGCCAATGGTGGAGCCATTAAAGCTGCCGCCGCGACTGCCGGAACTCAGCCGTCCGCCAGCGCCAATCCCGCCGCCCTGGAACGGCTGCCCCGCGAAGGTCAGCACCGGGAAATGGGTACCTGGCACATTCTGCAAACCGATCTTCGCCGGCCAGTCCTGGTCCACGAACACGCTTTCGTTGATGTTTCCAAACCGGTTGTACCCAATATTGGCGCGCCCTAAGAGCGTCGGGCTTAAGGCAAAGTCATACGCCAACCGCACCATCGTCCCCGGCGTGTTCTGGTTCTGATATACGCCGGTCGGGGTGCCGGGAGGGTTACCCCAACGGCCACCAGGGGAGTTGTTCCGCTTACGGAAATTGCGATTCACCATCCCGCTCAGCCGGTGGCTCGCCGTGATGTTGTGGTCGCCCTTGAACGTGAGCATCCGTTCGTTGAAAATCGGGCAGCAGGCGCCCAGCGACGGCATGTTGTTCAACATCGAATCGAAGATCGGATCGTCGATTGGAGCCAATTCCAGAATCTTTGATGAAACGGGGCTGAAGCGATTTCGCGGAACGATGTTCCCAGGGAATATGTCGCGCACCCACGTGTTTCCATCTTGGCGGGCCGTCCTGGGATCATAAATGGCTCCGAACTGCACGGGCCGGCCCGAAGCATCCGTTCCCGCATTCGTTCCCGAACCGGCGTTGCCCGTGAACCCAGGATTAAACAACCGCGAAAAGTTCCCCTGCTTGAAATCGGGGGTGGGCAATTGCGTAAACGAAGTGGAAGTGAAGTTCTTCTGCGCCGTTTTCTCCATATTGTGGAACCAGAATGTCTTGTTCCGGCCGTCATAGATTTTCGGAATAAGTACCGGACCGCCGGCCGAATACCCGTAATTGTGCTGCCTGAATGGCTGGCGCTTTGTCAAGCCAGCGTTGTTGTTGAACCCGTTGGCGCGCAACGCATCGTTCTGCCCGTAGTAATAGGCGCTGCCGTGGAGTTGATTCGTGCCGGACTTCGTGGCGAAGTTCGCCACCGACGTCTGCCCGCCCGAATATTGTGCGCTCACCGTGCCTGTTTGCAGCTTGAATTCGCTGATCGTTTCCGCTGACGGACTGAACTCATTGTTCGCACCGCCGGCCAAGTCCATTCTGCCGACCGTTATCCCATCAATCAAAATTTCGTGCGAAAAATTCTGGCTGCCGTTGATCGAGCCCTGCCACGTTCCGCCTACCGTTCCGGGCAGAGAAGTAAAGATGAACTGTTGAATCTGCCGCCGTCCGTCCCCGACCGCGATTGGCCAGGCATCGAACTCTTTCTTCGTCACATAACTCCCGATTTCCGCCGTGCCCGTTTCCAGCAGCGGGGCCTCGCTCGACACCGTTATCTGCTCAGAAATATTTCCCACTTCCATCCGGAAATCCACTGTCAGGGTCTGCGCAACGGCGAGGATAACGTTCTCGCGGATCGCGCCCTTAAACCCGGGCGAGGAAACGATGATTCGATAAGTTCCCGGCGACAGCGACGGCATGCGATAGACGCCCGCCTCCGTCGTCAGTGCCGTCATCTCCACACCCGTTGCCGGGTGCAATACCTTCACCGTCGCGCCCACAACAGCCGCGCCCGATGAATCCAATACGGTTCCGTTAAAAGTTCCGCGCTCGCCCTGACCAAACAGAGCGGCACCGAGTAATAAAGCAAGAGCGATTCGTTGAACGACCATTCGCTGACCCCTTAGTTTAAGCAATACCCGCGATCCGCAGGTTTGACTGAAACTTTATCACAGATTTACGATAAATTCGTCCGATTGGGGTTTGGCGGCCTTGGTTTACCATGCCTCGCGATTGGCGATCTTCACTCGAAATAGCGGCTTGGCTTTTTCTTCCGGTTCCATCTCGTAAACCTGTTCGGTCTTGGCGGGATCATAGCCGCGCCAGAGCCAGACCAGCGACTCCGGGAGGTCCATGGCCCCTTGAGCAATGGCGTGGGCGCTTTCGCCGAAACGGAAGTGGAAATCGTAGCCGTTCAACTTTAACGAGTTCGCCAGTTGGATGTTGTTCAGCGGCCAGCTTCCGGCCTGGTTTTCGATATCATCGGCGCCGTCGGAGAGCCAGACGCGCAAGTTTTTTCGCGCCTCGCGGCGGACGCGGTGGGCGACGATGTAGCCCCCGTCCTGCCCCTTCTCCGGCTGCCATTGAATCGCGGAAAAACTGCCGATGTGCGAAAGTACGCGGCTGAATTGCGTGGGGAAGTACCAAGCCGCGTTCATAGCGCAGATGGCGCCGGAGGAGGCTCCGGCGATGGCGCGGGAGTAGGCGTCTTTGCGGACCCTGTAAGTCTTTTCAACGTCGGGGAGGATCTCCTCCAACAGATACTTTCCATACCGATCGGAGACCGTGTCGTACTGAATACTTCTCATGCGCGTGCCTCGCGCTTCGCCGCCTTCGCCGGGCTGAATCAAGACGTGCACCATGGGCGGGATGAGTTTTTTGGCGACTAAGTTATCGCTCACAATTTGCAGGCGCAGGCGGAGGAGATCGACGTTGCCGGCGATGCTCTCGCCGTCCTGCCAGATCATCAACGGCGCACCGTGTTGCAGGTCCGCGCCCGCGTTGGCGTAGACCCAGTAGTTGGCCGACATGCCCGGATAAATGCGGCTTTGTAACGTCTTTTGCGCCG
>SHUN01000080.1 GCA_009697495.1 Bryobacterales bacterium
CAGAATCTCAAACTGAAGCGCCGTTCGCTGGCGAAAGAAAGCCAAGAAAGCCGCCGCCAGCGCCACCAAGGAAGGCGGACATCGGAATCGAAGGAAGAAAGGCAACCCTCACTTTATCAGCAACTTCGGGGTTTGCGAGAACCACAGACGCCCGCCATGGTCCACTTCGGCCAAGCACCCGCCGTGCTCGCCCAGCGCCAACTCATCATGGATGCCGCCTATCTGGCTCATCCGGAACGGTTTGTCCGCAAAGCTCCGGTCGTCAACCCGCTCCCGGAAAAAGTCTGGATCAATAAGCCCGACTCATCGACTACAACAGAAAGGAAAACTCACTAAATTATTTCGCCGAGTGTCTCAAAGTTCTTGACACGCACCGGGGGGAGCACGCCCCCGAACACCTCGCCAGCCGTTCCACTGAGTATGTTTCGCTTGTCGTCAGGGCTGATGTTTAGTTGGAGAATCTTAGACATCTCAATATCGAGATTCTCCGGGAGGTCCGACCCCGCCATCAGCCGGCTGCTGGGGATGCGAGAGAGCACCTCCAAAACCTGATGAGGCATCAGGCTCGAAAGTTCGAGATAGATATTCGGGAACAGCGTCGCGGCCACAATCGCTTCGCCGAGAAAGATGCCGCCTCCGCCGCAGTGCGCCATCACTATCTTCAACTCGGGATAACGCTTGGCGGCCAATAAGTACATCGACGGCAGCGAAAACGGGATCCCGGTGCCGGTGTGCACAATCAAGACCATGCCGTTCTCGATCGCGGTCTCAAACAGGAAAGCGCTCGATTCGAGCAGCGGGTTCAGGGCCTGGTACTGCGGCTGGAACTTTAGCGCCCCAAACCCGTGTTGCTCGCGGCAACGCTTAACTTCGTCGCGGAAAGCCTGTTCGGGAATGAACGGATTTAGACACGCCGCCCCGGCGAAGCGGCCGGCGTAATCGCGCATCGCCGCGCCGATCTCATCGTGCTCTCGCCGGTAGTCGTCGACGACCGGAAAGGGTATGGCGACGGAACGGTCAACGCCGAATCGATCCATCGAAGCGATAATGTCTGCGGCGTGGTGGCGGCGGCGGCTGTGGCGCGCCGTGCCGATGTGAATATGGGTATCGAAGAGGGTAAAACTGTCTCTCATTTTCAGAACTTGAAGCTTAGGGCGAATTGAATAACGCGAGCCGATCGGGCGCCCGTGACTTGGCCGAGCCGCGTATTCACCTGGCCGCCGGCGGCATCGAAACGCGCGGTGGAATCAACCGCGGAGAACTGCGTATGGTTAAACATATTGTAGAACTCGCTGCGGAATTGCACGATGCGCGTTTCCTTGCCTACGGGGAAATTCTTGAAGATGGAGATGTCCCAGGCGTTGATGCCGGGGCCGCGGTAAACGTCCTTCGGCGCGTTGCCGAAGTCGCCGCGCGCCGGGCGCGAGAAGACTTGCGGGTTGAACCAGCGGCTAAAATTCCGCTCGCCGGCGGGCAGCAGGGCGAGGCCGCGGACGTTCACACGGTTGCCGTCGCCGCCGCCGGTCAGATCGGCGTTGTCGACAGTGGTAAAGCCCACTCCCGAAGGGAAGCCGCTGGCTATGGAACCGAAACCCGAAAGCTGCCAGTTATCGAGGACCAGCCGGGTGACGGGACTGGGGACCACTTTACTGACGGACGGGATTTCGTAGGTGAAGTTGATCGCTAAAATGTGCGTCTGATCGAAACCGGCTTTGCCGTAAAGGAATTCGCGGGCGCTGCGATAGACGGGCATGTTGGCGGGCGCGTCGGAGAGATTCATCGACTTCGAGTACGTCCAGGCGGCGCCGAACTGAAGACCGCGGCTGAAGCGGCGGGTCAGAGTCGTTTGGAGCGAGTTGTAGTTCGATGTGCCGGAATTCTCCAGAGCGCTGACGGTTTGAAAGCCGGGATAGGGGACCAGGAACGTGTCTGGAAGCGGACGGCCGGGGCTGGTCGGATCCTGTGCCGATGCCTGGAAACGCGCGCCGTAGGGAAGGGTGTTCAAGTTTCGGTTCTGAAGCAGATTCCGCCCGCCGTTGCCGACGTAGGCGACGCTCATAACGGTTTCGAAGCCCACGTATTGCTGGACATTGAGCGAGTAGTTGTAGACGCTGGCCGGTTTGTAGTTGAGTTCAAAGGTGCGAACGGAGCCCGGCGGGAATAAGTAGCCGCTGTTGGATGCGCCGGTGCCGAATACGTTGTCGATGGAGTCGTAATAGATATTGGGCTGGAGCACGATGGGCGGGGTGGCGTTGACGGCGGCATTTGAGTAGGCGGAGTTGATCTGCGTTTGGCGAGTGATGCCGAAGCCGCCGCGAATGGCAGTTTTCCCGTTGCCGAAGACGTCGTAGGCGAAACCGAAACGGGGGCCGGGCTGCAACCCGGGGTTGTTCTGCCAACCGGCGGGAACGCTCTTGTCGCTGGCGAGGACCATCCCATTGAAGGGATCGCCAACGCCGGGGACGATTGCGCCGATGAGTACGGCCGGGACTTCCGCGCCGCTGACAGGATTCTGGCCAACGCGGCGGCCGGCGGAGTTGATGATAGGGCGAAAAAGTTGGATCCGTTTCGCGGGATCGAAGCGTTCCTTCACCCAGGCCGCGCCCTCCTGTCCAGGCTGAAGTTGCCAGGGCGAGAAGATGGACAGGCGCAGACCGATTTCAAGGGTCAGGCGGCGAGAGACGCGCCAGCTATCCTGAGCGAAGAACTCGGCCAGGTAGTTCTGACCGCCGCGGAAGTTGCGTTTGGACGATTCGGAGTAGTTGCGGAAGTTGCCCAGGGTGGCGTTGGCAAAGGCGTAGCCGGCGTCTCGAGGGTTGTTGGCATCGGCCGCGAAATCGAAGCAGCCAGTGAAGCAGGCGCCGGCGATGCCTTCGTCGCTGAGATTGAATTCGTAGTAGCCGCCGAATTTGAAATTGTGTTTGCCGCGGGTCCAGGTCAGGTTGTCGCCGAACGACCAGCGGGTGTCGCCGGCGGCTATCGGCCAGCGGTTGTCGTAGCCGATGTTGGGCGCGCCGACAACCCCGCCGAAGGTCATGATCGGGATGTAGTTATCGGGATTGGCGCCGGGGTAAAGCTGGCGGAGATTGGCCAAGCCCTTAGCGGCCTTGAGGACCGGGGCGGCTTCTTCGGCGGAGGGTTTGGGAGTGCCTTCGCCCATGACGCGTCCGCCGAAGACGAACTCATTCAGAATGCTGGGAGAGACGGTGCGGGTGTAATTGAGGACAGTGCTTTTTTCGGTTTTGGAATAGTTGTTGAAATAGTGATCCCAGTTGGAACTCCAGCCGGCGATGGCGGTGAAACCTTTGGAACTTTGCTTCCAATCCCGATAGCGGGCGCTGAGGCGATCCTTTTCGGTGATGTTGTAGTCGACCTTGATTTGGTCGAGGCGCTTGGGGAGATCGCGAATGTCCTGGAACTGGTAGTTGTATGCGCCGCGGCTGATGTTGCGATCAAGGAAATTGGGCTGCGGGAAGATGTTGAGCATCGCCTGGCCGATGTTGTTCAGGCGATTGGAGGGAATGATATTGCCCGGGAACGGTTGTTGCGTGTTGGGATCGCGGACCACGATGAGGGAGTTGTTTTGATTGAGCGTTTGGGAGAAGTTGCCGGCGCGTTCGAGCGTCGTGGGCATGGTGGTTTGTTGCAAACCCTGGGGTTCGCGGGCGAGCCACTGTTCGTGGGCGTAGAAGAAAAAGAGCTTCTCCCGATTCTTGTTGAAGAGTTTGGGGATAGAGACCGGACCGCCAAAGGTCCCGGTGAACGTGTTGTAGCGGTAAACCGGCTTCCTGATTCCGTTCAGATTGTTGAAGAAGTTATTGGCGTTGAACTGTTCATGGCGCTTGAACCAGGACACCGAGCCGTGGAAGTCTTTGGTGCCGGATTTGGAGATGATCGATACCTGCGCGCCCGCGTTACGGCCGTATTCGGCCTGGAAGTTATTGACGAGAACCTTGACCTCTTCGACAGCGTCCATGCTCACGGCGGTGATGTTGACGTTGACGTTATCGGCGTCGCTGCCGACGAGGCCATCGACGGAGACCGTGCTGTCGGTATTGCGCAGGCCGCCGATGTTGGGGGCCGACGAGCCGATCTCGCTGCCCAGCGAATTCGGGTCGCTGTTCTGGGAAACGCCTGGCATCAGACGAAGCAGGCTCATGACGTCGCGGCCTCGGGTGAGCATGTTGGCCAGCTGCTTGGACTCCAAAAGGGAGGAGTTTTCGGCGCTGGCGGTTTGGATAACGGCTCGGCTCGCGGTAACGCTCACGACCTCTGTGGTGGTGCCGGTTTGGAGAGTGATGTTGCCTGCGGGAAGGTACTCGTTGGAGGCTACTGCCATGCCCTTACGCTCCACCGATTGGAAACCCTTGTTGTTGACGCGAAGGGTGTAGGTACCGGTGGGGATGCCGGGGAGTGTGAAGTTCCCGGAGTCATTGGAGACAGTGCGGCGCGCGGCGCCGGTGAGTTCACTGGTGAGGACGATTTCGGCGCCGATTATGACGGCGCCCGAGGGGTCGAGAACGCTTCCGGTGATGGTGCCGGTGTTGAGTTGGGCTAAAAGCAGGGTGGAGATGCAAAGCGAGAGCCAAAATATTTTCGACATTATGGTAAGGATATAATATATTAAGCAGCAGGAGTCAAGGGAAACGTGTCAGCGCAAGCAAAACCGGGAAAGGATAGCGTCCTGCGGGCGCGCTCCTTTCGCGAGGAGTTGGTGATTTATTTGCAGCAGGACATCATAACAGGCGTTTCTCAGCCAGGGCAGCGGATTGTCGAACGGGAGCTGATCGCCCGTTTCGGAGTGAGTTCGATCCCGGTTCGGGAGGCGCTACAGGACCTGGAGAGCCGCGGCCTGCTGACGCGGAAGTTGAACCACGGGTATACGGTGGTGCAACTGACGTACGAGGACGCGCAGCGGATCTGCGAGTTGCGGCGGTTATTGGAACCGAAGGTTGTGCAGTGGGCGGCCGAGCGAATTACCGGCGAGGAGATCGAGGGGTTGGAGCGGCAGTTGGAGCAATTCGACGAGACGGTGCGAGGCGGGGATATGGCTGCGTTCTTTCACGCGGATCTGCTGTTCCACCGGCTGATTTGGCAGGCTTCGGGGAACCCGTATGCGGCCAAGGCCCTGGAGTCATCGATGGGGCCGCTTTTTGCTGCGGGCTTGGCGAGGAACGAGCGGGATACGAAGGCGGAAAAGGCGGCGGCGATTGACCGGCCGGCTGAGGTGGAGAAGCACCGGCGGATGATGCGGGCAATCAAGGCGGGGGATGGGGAACGGGCGGCGAGGGAGTTGTTGGAGATCGCGGCGGGATTTGAGCGCCAATTTCAGCGGGACGAATAGGACGGGATGACTCGACGGGAACTGCTGGCGGTTATGGCACTCGGCGCGCCGGAACTAGGCGGGCGCGGGTGCGTGACCCGCAAGGGCCGGACGGTGGAGGAGTGGGGCGATCAGGCGGAACGGCGGGATGTGTTGTCGTCCGCCAAACCGGTGATGACGACGCTGTTGTTTTTTGCGATGGTTGAGGGAAAGCTTCGCGGATTAGAGGAACGCATCGGCGCGTTCGGATGGGATCTGTCGGAGAAGGACCGGACTATGACGTTCGCCCATCTGACATCGATGACCAGCGGCTATGGCCGGCCGGAGGCGCCGGGAGAGGCGTGGGCGTACAACGATTTCGCGATCAACTTGTACCAGAAGACGCTGTTTGACCGCGTGTTTCGCGAGACGCCGGAGGCGGTGGGCGCGCGCCTGGGGAATGCGCTGGGGTTGGAAGACGGACTAGCGTTCCGGGCGACAAATCGGCGTCTATCTGCGTCGGTTCGCGACTTCGCGCTCATCGCCGAGTTTTGGCGGAACAAGGGGAAGTGGAAGGGCCGGCGGATTCTGCCGGAGCGGCTGTTCGAGCGGTACTGCCGTCCGCAAACGAATCCTGGACTGCCGCAAACGGCGAAGGCGGAGACAAGCGACTATTTGAAGATCGGAACGTATGGCGGCGGGTCGGACCACTTTACCGAATACGGCGCGGGAATTTATGGGGGGAACTGGTGGTTTAACGGCATTGGAAGATTGCATCCGAAGGCGCTGACATGGCCCGATGCGCCGCGCGACACGTTCATGTCAATCGGGGCCGGCGGCAACTGCGCGGTGATGATCCCGAGCCGCCAACTGACGCTGGTCGCCATGGGGGCGAACTGGGGCAAGCTGGAGCCGGGGAATGCCGATTCGCTGACGAATCAGCACATCGTGAAGCGGGTGAGAGCGTAATGGCGCGAGCGATCCTGCTGGTGCTTTTGTTTCTGCTGTCATGGATTCTGTATCTGGACCGGGCGGCGATATCGACGGCGAAAGATCTGATTTCGAGGGATTTGGGATTATCGAACGATGCCATGGGGGTGGTGTTCGGCGCCTTCGCGCTGGCCTATGCGTTGGGGCAGATTCCAGCGGGGTGGTTCGCGGACCGGTTTGGGCCGCGCCTGACCTTAACAGTGGTGGTGGCGTCCTGGAGCGTGTTCACGGCATTGACAGGATTGGCGCCTGAGTTTGCGACGCTCGTAGTGATCCGGTTCCTGTTCGGGTTGGCGGAGGCTGGCGCGTTTCCGGCGTCGGCGCGGGCGTTCTACACATGGCTGCCGCCGGAGCAGCACGGCCGGGCCAACGGTATCATATTCTCCGGATCGCGGCTGGGGGCGGCGCTGTCATTCCCGATTCTTGCCGGATTGCTGGATGGATTCGGATGGCGCGTTGCCTTCTATGTGCTGGGGATTCCGGGGCTGCTGTGGGCGGCGGTGTGGTGGGCGTGGTTCCGCGATAAACCGGCGCCCGTGGCAAAGACGGCGAACCGGCCGCTTGCCGAGATCTTCCGCTCGCGCGCCATGCTGCAAGTGATGGGGCAGTATTTCGCCAGCAATTTGACGTTTTTTCTATGCCTGTCGTGGATGCTGCCGTACCTGATGGAGCGCTACGATCTGACGCGCGAGCGGGCGTCGTGGTATTCGATGACGATCCTATTGGTGGGGGCAACGGCGCAGTGGGTCTCGGGATTCCTGACGGACTGGCTGTACCGGGTTGCGCCGCAATGGAGCCGAAGAGGACCGGCGTTGGGGGGATTTGTGCTGGCCGCGACGGCATTGGCATTGTTGACACAGGCGGGCACGGCGGAGATGGCGGTGGCTCTGTTCACACTGGCGACGTTTGGAACGGAGATGACGATCAGCCCCAGCTGGGCGTACTGCATCGACATCGGCGGCGGGCGGGCGGGATCAGTATCCGGGGCGATGAACATGGCGGGGAACCTGGGCGCGTTTGTGAGCGCGAGCGCGTTCCCGGCCCTGGCGCGATGGAATGGCGGCGACGCGGGAATGTACTTCGTGTTGGCCGCTTCATTGAATCTAGCGAGCGCGGTTTTGTGGCTGCGCATGCCTTACAAGGAGAGAACGTTATGAGACTGATTTGTATGATGCTGCTGGCGCTGCCGCTGGCCGCGGTGGAGATTCCGCGCTATGGCACCCATGATTTTTCCTTCAACGCGGCTGCCGCGGGAAATCCGTTTGACGGCGGGTTGACAGGGCTCTTTGAAGGGCCGGGTGGACTGCGGCTGAGCGTGCCCGGTTTCTACGACGGCTCCAACACGTGGCGAATTCGCTTCTCTCCAACAGCGGAGGGGAAATGGACCATGCGGACGTCGTCACCGCTGGCGGCGCTGGACGGGAAGACCGATGCATCGATTGTCTGCATCGCCAACCCGCACCCGCAGATTCGGCGAGGCGGGCTGCGCGTGGACCCGGCGCATCCCCACCATTTCATCCGCGAGGATGGTTCCCGGCATTTCCTGCTGGGCTACGAGTCGGACTGGTTGTGGGGCGTTGGCGAGGATATGCACACGCTGATTAACCAGATGGCCGCGCGAGGCTTTAACCATGTTCTGGTGAATATCTACGGACACGATACAAGCTGGAGCCCAGGGAAGAAACACCAGTACGACTTTGGTCCGCCGGCCGTTTTTCCGTGGGAGGGCACCAATGCAGCGCCGGACCATTCGCGCCTGAACCCCGCGTTTTTCCAGCACTACGACTCCATGATGCGCGCCCTTCGAGATAAGGGAATCGTCGCCCATATCATGCTGAAGGTCTACAACAAAAAGGTGAACTGGCCGGCGAAGTGGAGCGCTGATGAAGAGCGGTATTTCCGCTACGTGACAGCGCGGTATCAGGGCTTTCAGAACGTGGTCTGGGACTTTGCGAAGGAATCGTTCAACGAAAAGGACGAGCGGCTGCAGTCGCGTTTAACGGATTTGGTGCGGTCCGCGGACGCCTATCACAGGCTGTTCACGGCGCATGACGATGACCTGTATTCGTGGGACGGGGGGTTGAACCGGAACCTGGATTTCCGTACGGATCAGCAGCACACGGACTTCGCGGAGTCGATTGCGTTTGAGCGCGCGATGCGAAAATGGCCGGTGGTGAATTCCGAATTCGGCTATGAGCGCGGGGTGGACAAGTTTCCGACATATCGAACGGAGCACGACTGGGAGGAGCAGTTGCGGCGCGGCTATCTGGTGTATTTTGCCGGCGGATATGGCGTGTATTATTACCACAACACCGCGTGGGACGTATTCAAGCCGGAGCCGGAAGCGCCGGGGATGACGCGGTTCGAACGGATCCGGAAGATATTGGAGCCGCTGCCGTATTGGCGAATGGAACCGGCGAACGAATTGGCTTTCGGCGGGCCGTGCTTGGCGCTCCGCGGCGAGGTATACGCATTCTACGTGGAGGGCGCGCGATTGACGGCGAATCTGTCGCAACTGGCGGGGGCGGCCACGGCGGAGTGGATCAACACTTGGGACGGGAGGCAGGTTCCGGTCAAGGTGGGTGCGTCCGTCATGAAACTGACGAAGCCGGAGGCGTTTGGGAAAGCGCCGGCGGTGTTGGTGGTGCGACGTTCCAGTGGCGGATGACGCGGGGTCTGGCGTTCGTAGCCGAGCACGCTGACGGTGGCGGTATCGAGCGCCAGATAGGGCCAGGCAGGACAGGTTGGCAAAACTATACGTTAAGCGATACGGCGTATGGCCCGGAAACTCGATCTATCTGAAACAGCGGGAGATAATCTGTCGTTCTCGGAAACTTCATCTTAACGTCTGATCGGCCGGGATTCAAAGCCTTTGGGGGTCTTTTAGGGAGAGCCTTTGGACTTCACTCGCCCCGCGTCGTTGCCCCGCGTCGTCGCCTGACAATACTCTTTCCGCGATACCAATAGC
>SHUN01000081.1 GCA_009697495.1 Bryobacterales bacterium
CTGCCGGTTATGCCGGTAGTGGCGTTCGCCAGCGAGTCTTCGACCTCGGCCGCGAGAACGCGGTCGAGATAGAGGTAGCCCAGGACCACCAAGGCAATGCCAAGCATCGGAATACCGGCCCAAATCCATGAATGGAGGGCGGGACGCGATTTCGGTTTTTCGGACCCAGCCTATGGCGCGCGCATCTCTTCGAGTTCATATCGACACACACGAGTATTTCATGACTGACAATAGGTAAGTGCCGGTCATGACATAACTGTTGCAACCGCTCCCTTGCGGTCGCGGCTCGGTATGGACGGTCGCGGCTCGGTATGCGGTGCTCAGCCGCTCGCCGTAAGGGAGCGGGCTTCCGGAACTGACACAGTTATTTCATGACGGAGAATAGATAAAGCCGGGATATGGATTTTGCGCAGCAGTTGAAATCGACGGTGGACATCGTCGCGGTGATCGGCGAGCGGGTGTCGCTGAAGAAGCGCGGGGCGTATAGCTACATCGGCCTGTGCCCGTTTCATCAGGAAAAATCGGGCTCCTTCAACGTCCACCAGGAGAAGCAGTTCTACAAATGCTTCGGGTGCGGAGCGAGCGGCGACGTTATTAAATTTGTGATGGAGTATGAAAACGTAACGTTTTTAGAGGCCATTACATCGCTTTCGGAACGGTTTGGGATTCCGATGCCGAAGCGGGGACCCTCGGACGACCCGGAGGACCGGCTGCGGACGGCGCTGCTCGATATGCATGAGCTGGCGGCGAAGCATTTCCAGCAGAATCTGGAAAGCGCGGCGGGCGCCGAGGCGCGGGCGTATTTGGGACGCCGGGGTGTGACGGCGGCGCTGGCGGGGGAGTTCCGGGTGGGGTTTTCGGATCGAAACGGAGCGCTGGCGCGGCTGCTGCAAAAACAGGGTTTTCCGGCGCCGGCGATGGAGGTATCCAGCCTGGTAAAGAAGCGCGAGGATGGGACGTGGTATGACTCATTCCGCGGGCGGCTGATGTTCCCCATTGCCAATGAGAGTAGTAAGGTGATTGGGTTTGGCGGGCGGGCCATGCAGGAAGGGGATGAGCCAAAATATTTGAACTCAGCGGGGACGTCGATCTATCAAAAAAGCAACGTGCTTTATAGCTTGCACCGGGCGCGGGAGGGGGCGAGGAAGAGCGGGCGGATCGTGCTGGTGGAAGGATACATGGACGTAATGGGGGCTTTTTCGGCGGGCGTGCCGGAAGCGGTGGCACCATGCGGGACGGCATTGACGGCGGCACAGGTGCGGGCGCTGCGGCGCCTGGCGCCTTTAGCCGTGGTCAACTTCGACCCGGATACGGCGGGAGCGAACGCGACGGAGAAGTCGATTCAATTGTTATTGGACGAAGGATTCCGGGTACGCATCGCGGCGCTGGAGGGCGGATTGGATCCAGACGAATTTGTGAAAGCCAACGGCGCAGAAGCGTACCGGGACCGGCTGACGAACGCACAACCGTATTTTCATTGGCTGGCCGGAAGGGCGCGGCAGCGCTTTGATGTGAGGACGAGCGAGGGGAAAGTGCAGGCGCTGGAGTTCCTGTTGCCGCGCGTGCGGCAGGTGGCCGACCGCGTGGAACGGGCGGCGTTGGCGAATGAACTGGCGTCTGTTTTGGGCGTCGAGCAGGGACTGCTTTTGGAACAGTTCCGGCGCGCGGCGGGGGGGCGGGGTGAGGAACGGATCCAGATTCCGGCGCTGGAAGTGCCGGCGGCGGAAAAAATGTTGCTCGAGCTTTTCCTGCATAGCGCGGAGGTTCGGGAGCATGTATTTCCGCGGTTGCCGAACTATCCGCAACTGTTGCAATCGGCGGCCCGGGAGATTTGGGAGGGGTTGCTGGGGTTTCCGGACGCGGCGTCGTTTCACTGGGAGGAACTGGAGCGGAAACTCTCTCCGGAAAGCCGTACCTTAATGGCGGCGATGGCTTTTGCCGATCATCTGCGATCTGAACAAAATATGGTGGAGCAGGCTGAGGCGTGTCTGACCCAACTCGGCGCCGGGAGCCGGAAGGGGAAGATCGCCGAGATGAAAAGGCGGGTCCGTGAGGCTGAACAGCGAGGTGCGATTATGGAAGCCCTACAAATTGTCGATGAGCTACATAGGCTCGAAAAGGGAAACTGAGGGAGGGACTCGTTGCGATACAATGATGTTTCCTAGTGCGGGGGTAGAAGTGGCATCGGAAGAAAAAACTAGTCGAATCCGAAACCTGGTCGATGTCGGCAAAGAGAAAGGTTATCTCCTCTATGACGACGTTAGCGAGATTCTGCCGGACGAATTGAACGGCGGGGGAAATCTCGAAGATATCCTTGCGGACTTGGAAGGGGCGGGCGTGGAGTTGCTGGTCGAACCCAAAGAAATGGGGTTTGGCACGAAGTTCGAAGAAGGCGAAGAGGACGCGGACGCGGCGGCGGAGTTCGCCGACAAAACAAACGACCCGGTGCGGATGTATTTGCGCGAAATGGGCACGGTGCCGCTGTTGACGCGCGACGGGGAAATTGAGTTGGCGCGGCGGATTGAACGCGGGCAGCGCACGGTGGCGAAATCGCTGTCGCGATCGCCCGTGGCGGTGAGTGAGTTGTACCGGATCCGGGAAGACATCGCGAATGGAAACCTGTTGTTGGACGATGTTTTATTACGCCAGGAAGAGGTGGAGCTTTCCGAAGAGAACGACGAACCGGTGGAAAGTGAGGAGTTGATCCAGTTTTTTCTGGAGTTGGAGAAGCTGGAAGAACGGGCCTCGCAGACGCGGCAGAAGCTGAAGGGGATGCCTCGCTCGACGAAATCGAAGCCGTACCGTCTGACGCACTGGAGTCTGGGGCGCACGCTGGTGAAGATCAGCCAGTTGATCCGCTTGATGTCGTTTGGCTCGCTGGTCAGTCGGCGGATGAGCAACCGGCTGCGGGCGGCGGTGGAGACGCTGCGTCCGATTGAGCAGCAAATCGCCGAAACGCAACGGCGTGTGGAAGACCTGGAAGCGCAGGCGAGCGGGGAATCCGCCGACGCGGCGGAGAGTGAAGACCAGAGCGCGGGAATGGCGGCCGGCAGCAGCGCGGAACAGGCGCGGGAACTGCGGCGGGAACTGCGGCAGTGTTCGGACCGGCTGGAGCAATTGGAGCTTTCCTACGGCGCCACCTATACCGACTTGCGGCGGAGTTTGCACATCGTTGAACGCGGGGAGAACGAAGCGGAGTCGGCGAAAAAGCAGCTGATTGAGGCGAATCTGCGGCTGGTGGTATCGATCGCCAAGCGATATACGAACCGCGGATTGCAGTTCCTGGATTTGATTCAGGAAGGCAATATCGGCTTGATGAAAGCGGTGGACAAATTCGACTACCAGCGCGGCTACAAGTTCTCGACATACGCCACGTGGTGGGTTCGGCAAGCGATCACGCGGGCCATTGCCGATCAGGCGCGGACGATTCGAATTCCGGTACACATGATCGAGACGATTAACAGGCTGGTGAAAACGCAGCGGCAGTTACAGCAGGAGATGGGCCGGGAGCCGACGACGGACGAGTTGGCGCGCAAACTGGAACTGCCCGTCGGCAAAGTGCGAAAAATAATGCGCATTGCGCAGGAGCCGATTTCGCTGGAGACGCCCGTAGGGGAAGAGGACGAGTCGCACTTGGGCGATTTCATCATCGACAGGCGAGTGGCATCGCCGTCGGAAGCGGTGATCAATTTGAATTTGCGCGAGCAAACGGCCGAGGTTCTGAAAAGCTTGACGCCGCGCGAAGAGAAAATAATCAAGATGCGCTTCGGGCTGCAGGACGGCAGTGAGCATACGCTGGAGGAAGTGGGCCAGCACTTCGCGGTGACTCGCGAACGCATTCGGCAGATAGAAGCGAAGGCGTTGCGAAAGCTGCGTCATCCCAGCCGCAGTCACCGGTTGCGAACGTTTTTGGAATCAAACCGCGACAGGGAATAGAGCGCGTCGACGTCTTCGTGAATTTGTGTCGGCACGAGGTGTCGCCAGGGTTCGCCATTCTCAATGGCGCAACGAACACCTGTTGAGGAAATGTCATTCCATGCGAATTCCGTCTGTGTACGGCGAAGAGTCCGCCGTCGGTGATCGCGACGGCGAAGCGCGGTTGGCCGGCGGTTAAAGCCTTCAGCAGGCCGAGGCGCTTACGCGGGAAGGCGCGGGGGAGGACGAAGAGCACGCTTTCTCCTCGAACGAGGGCGGCTTCGGCAAGCCCGAGATGGACGATTGTGGGCGCGTGGAAACCGCTTGGCAATATGGCCACGGCGCCACCGGTTGTGAATTCTCCACTGACCAGTTCCATTAAGACATTATCGCTGTCGTACTCTGAAACAGAGAGGGTTCATGTTCACAATAAGCTGTGAGAAGTGCGGCGGAGATATATTGCCGTCGCAAGTTGAGTGTCCGCGCTGCGTGACGTTGTCGGCTCCGCAGCCGATACCACCCGTCCAGCCGGAGCCGCCCGCACACGCGCCGATTCAAGCGCAATCGCCAGCCGCCCCGAGCTACATGCCACAGCCGGAGCCACGCTCCACCGGGCTGCGCGACATGCTGGTCACGCTCGGTGTGGCCGCTGTGCTGCTTGGGGCCGGCTACTTCTTCTGGACCCGCGCCGAGCGTGGCGAGAAAGCCGCCGAGGAGGCGAAGCCGGTGTTAGAAACGGCTACCGGGGCCAGGCGCGTCCATCCGCTCGCCAGGCAGATTGAAGTAACCGGAATCCGGCTGCGTGTGCCAAGGCCGGGACAGGCGGAGGTTCAACTGGTGGTGGTCAATCACAGCGCGGCGGAAATTGCCGGCTTGTCGATGGACGTGGTGTTGGTTGGGAAAGGGACCTCAAAAGAAGTGGCGGTTTTCCCTGTGACCGTGAAGCGGCTGAGTCCGTTCGGCTCGGTCGAGGTGACGGCAAAGACGAAGACGATGGTCAGCGCGATTGACCTTCCGGACTGGCAGTTCCTGGAGCCGAAAGTGGTGGTGCAAAACAACGAGCAGTAGTGCGAGGCGGGGGCGCTTGAACGCCGAGGCGGAGGAGATTTTCGCGTGCCGGCTTCAGACACGGATCGCGTTGGAGAGCGGTTTCGAAATCGGCGCGGGCGGCGTCCGCTTGGCCCAGGGCGAGCAGCGCGGCGCCGCGATTCTGCAGATGCCGGGCCTGCCCTGGTGCCAGAGCCAGCGCCCTTCCGAACTCCCCTAACGCCCGCGCCGCGTCGCCGGATTCCAGCCACACGCGCCCTCTTTCCGACGCCACTTCCGGATCGTTGGGCGCTATTTCTCTGGCCTTGTCGAGATAGCGCAATGCGTCGTTGGCGGGCGATAAACGGGCAAGTTGGATATAGGGCCGGAGTTTGCCGGGAGCATGCTGAACAGCATCGGCCCACAGCGCCTGTTCACTCGCCCATGTGGAGCGCCGGGCCGCGCCGAGGACGGACCAGAGCAGGATCAGCGCCATCGCCGCCTTCGGCCGCTTCTTCAGGGCGAGCGCGGTGGCAATGGCGACCACCGCCATTGGAAGGTACATGCGGCGGAAGGCGATGGCGTCGGCAGCCGGAAGAATGGACGAGCTTGGCAAGAGAAGCACGAGCGCGGGGAGGAGCCAGAAGCCGGGTTGGCTGGTTTTTGACCAGTACGTCGCGGCGACGCCAACACCGATGGCGAGCAAGCCCCAGAAGGCGAGGCTTTCCGATGGCACGGCGGGATCGATGGACATGTTGATGGGAACGGCGACGCGCCATAGATACTCCGGAATGGATTGGCCCTGCAAGAGAAAGTATTTCCAGGGCGTCGTTTGCTGGCCGAAACCGGAACCGGAATCGGGGATGATTTTGGTGGCGTAAATCACACGGATGCCGGCGGCGGCGGAGAGCGCGAGCATCGCGGTAATGCAACGCCACTTCGGCTTGCGGGAGCGAGCAAAATCGATGAGCAACAGCGCGAGCGGAAAGGCGACCCATTCCTCTTTCGCCAGGAGTGAGGCGGCGAAAGCGGCGATGCCTGGAATCGGTTTTTCCTTGAGCCAAAGCCACAGGGCAAGCAGGCAGAACAGCGCGGCGAGGCTGGAACCGCGGGCAAACATATACAGCAAAGGTTCATGGGTGAGCGGATGAAGCGCGAATACGGCGGCGGCGATCAGCGCCGTGGCGGGATCGAAGAGGCGGCGGACGATCAGGAACAGGAACGCGGCCGCGGCGGCGTGAATCAACAGGTTCGTGAAGCGAAAACCGGCAGCCTGCGCGCCCCAAAGGCGGTAGTCGAGCCAAAATGTGATGTAAGTGAGCGGGCGGGTTTGCTCTGGTTTCAGCCATTGGCGCCACGCGTCGATGGGGGCCACGGCCGCGTCAACGAAGAGCGAGTGGTCATCGAAGACGAACGTGCCGGGAAGGGCGAGCCAGAAAAGAAACGCGGCGGCGAGGGGGAGAAACAGACGCGATGCTAACATGAGAGATTCATGAAACGGCCCCGGTCGAAGGCGGACAAACAAGCGCGGTTGCGGCAGATTCTGGGCATTTTGGATGAATTGTATCCGAATGTGACGTGTGCGCTGAGCCACTCAAACGCGTGGGAACTGCTGGTGGCGACGATTCTGTCGGCGCAGTGCACGGATGAGCGAGTCAATAAAGTCACACCGGGGCTATTTGCCAAGTATCCGACAATTCAGGATTTCGCCGCCGTGCGGCCGGAGGTGCTGGCGGTTGATATTTACTCGACGGGATTTTTCAATAATAAAGCGAAGAGCATTGTGGGCGCGGCGCAGACGATCCTGCGTGATTTCGGCGGGGAGATTCCGCGGGATTTGGAGTCGCTGCTGACGGTGCCTGGGGCGGCGCGGAAGACGGCCAATGTCGTGCTCGGATCCGGATTTGGAATCGCGAGCGGCGTGGTTGTCGACACGCATGTGGGACGCATCGCACTTCGTTTGGATCTGACGCGCGAGGAGCACCCGGTGAAAGTGGAGCGGGACTTGATTGCGGCCTTGCCGCGGGAGCGCTGGATTTTATTTTCGCATCAGCTGATTCATTTTGGACGGCAGATCTGTGCGGCCCGGCGGCCCAAATGCGGCGAATGCGCGATGGCAAGTATCTGCTACGCCGAGGATAAGCTGGCATGAGTCGCTGGGTCTTTTTCGCGGCGCTGCTGACGGGTTGTACGCCATTGCCGGAATCCTATCCGGTGCTGGAGCAGCGCGGTTCGAAAGACGGGCCTGAGCCGGAGCCGCTGGGAGCCTTCGTTTCGTTTTCGGACGCGCGATCGCCGGACTATGTCGTCGGCGGGTTTCTGCCGGCGGTGCAGGACCAGTTGTGGCGATGGGCGTCGGCGAGTCCGGCGGTGCGGGTGCGGGTGAGCGCGACGGCCGGCCTGCGGCTGCGAGTGAATTTTGCCTTTCCCGACGACAGTCATAAACCGTTGCTGCCGATTACGGTGAGTTACTTCGTGAATGACAAGTTACTGCAAGCGGTTGTTTATAAGCAGACGGGAGTATTGGAGTTTAGAAAAGCCGTGCCGGCGGAGTGGCTGGCGGCGGATGCGGATAACATCATTCGATGGGAGATATCGCCGGTTTATGTGGCGAAAGCGGATGGCGTGAAATTAAGCATGATCGTTTCTGAACTCGGGCTGGAGCGGGATGAGTAATCCATGAGCGCGGTGATTTATATTCTGTTGGGCTGGCTGCTGACGGTCACGGCTTGTTACTCGCTGGGGGCGATGTTGTTGTCGCGATTGGGGGCGGCGTGGAGCCGCGAGGAATCGGTGGCCCTGCGGTTTGTGGCGGGTGCCGGGTTGTACAGCTTTCTCGTGTTTTTGCTGGGAATTGGGCACCTTTATTACCGCGCCGTGTTCGTAGCCGTTCCGTTGGTTCTTGCGGGTTTCGCGTGGCGGATGGGCGCGTTGGCATTGCCCGCGGAGCGACTGCCGGAGTTACCTGTTCTTTGGCGGCGAACTCTGTGGCTGGCCGCGCCGTTCACTGTCCTGTATCTGTCGAACGCCATGGCGCCGGAGGCGAGTCCGGACGGGTCGTCGTATCACTTAGGCCTGGTGGCGCGCTATTACCGCGAGCACGGCATGGTGCCGGTGACAACGAATATGTACGCGGCGCTTTCGCAGGGGATGGAGATGTTATTCCTTTCGGCGTACGCGACGGGCCGGCATTCGGCGGCGGCGATGATGCACTTCACGTATCTGCTGGCGCTACCTTGGCTATTGATTTGCTTTGGCCGCCGGTATGCGATGCCTGGAGCGGGAGTGACGGCCGCGTTGTTGGTCTACTGCTCGCCCGTGGTGGGGATTGACGGCATCAGCGCGTATAACGATGTGGCGGCGGCGTGTGTGTGGTTCGCCCTGTTCACGGTCTTGCGACGGATGGAGGAGATGCGTTCCTCACGCGGACTGATCGTGTTGGCGGGAGTGCTGGGAGGCAGCGCATACGGAATGAAGTACACGCTCTTCCCCGCCCTGTTGCTGGCCGGTGCGTGGCTGATTTGGCTGCATCGCGGGTCGTTTTTGCGACCATTGTTGACGCTAGGCGGCGCGGCCGCGCCTCTCATCGCGCCATGGGTTTTGCGCAATCTCATCTGGTGGCACAATCCGCTGGCGCCGTTCTTTAATAACTGGTTCCCAAATCCTTTTGTGCAGTATTGGTTTGAGTTGGATTACCGGCGGCATATGTCGATCTACTCACTCACTTCGTGGACGCAGATACCCATGGAAGTTACCGTTCATGGCGCGCAATTGAACGGACTGTTAGGGCCGGTGTTCCTGGCTGCGCCGTTGGCGCTGTTGGCGCTACGCAACCCGGAAGGCCGGCGTTTATTGGCGGCGGCGCTGTTTGCCCTGGCCGCGTATCCGTCGAACATCGGCACTCGATTCCTGATTCCGGCGCTGCCGTTTGTGGCGATGGCGATGGGGGTTTCGTTCGGTCACGCGCGATGGGTGATAGTGACGGTGTTGGCGGCCCATGCCGTCCTCAGTTGGCCCCATGTTATCCCCGCTTACGCCAGCAAATGGGCATGGCGCCTGGAGAAAGTAACTTGGAAGGAAGCGCTGCGATTGCGGAGCGAGGATAACTTCATCCTCTCCCATTTACCCACTTATGGACTTACACGAAAATTGGAGGAGTTGGCTCCTCCGGGACGGCGTGTGATGGGATTCAGTCAACTCCCGGAAGCGTATACAAACCGGGATTTCTTCGTCGCCTTCCAATCGGCGGAAGGCAATGGCCTGCGGGATATTTTTCTGACGCCGCTGGTGCGGGAGAGGCAGGCCACGCGGCAAGTCC
>SHUN01000082.1 GCA_009697495.1 Bryobacterales bacterium
CTGGGGCGCCGATAGCAGCCGTTTTGCCTCGCCGCCGCAGTCGGCGTGCTTGGCTATTGGCTCGTCGGAGAACTTCTGCCGGACTTCGAAGGTTTCATTGCAACTCAGGCAGCGGTACTCGTAAAGGGGCATATTCGGTCGTCGTTCTCTCGTGCTTAGGGTTTGGGAATGTGCAACGGACCCAATGTCGGATCCTGGGCGGATTCGGCCTTCTTGGCTGCGTCGCGCAACGTTTGGGCCGCCTGTAATTCGGTGGCGCTGAGGCCTTTCAACGAAATCTCCATAGCCTTCTTGAGAATCAGGTCCTCGGTCGACTTCGGCTTCTCTTCTTTTTTCGGCGCGGCCGCCGGATCGTCATCAATCAGTTCCGCCGGCTCCAAATCGGCAACGGGCACCGATGGCATCACGCCCTGATCCTGCAGCGCCTTCCCGTTGGCGTTGTGAAATTTGGCCACCGATAAGATAACGGCGGCGCCGTCGTCCATCACCACCGGACGGCGAATGGCCGCGTCTCCATAGGTGCGCTCCCCCACAATCTCCGCGCGGCGCAGATCGTACAGCGCCGACGCGGCGATCTCGGCAGCGCCCGCGGTCCCGCGATTGGTTGCGACTGTCAAAGGGAGCTTCGTGACGGCGTTGGCGGCCACAGCTTCATAATTCTGACGCGTGACCTTCTGCCCCGCCGAATACGCCAGGCGGCCCGATTCAACGAATAGATTCGCTAACGCGATGCCCTCTTCCGGCGCGCCGGTGGCGCAGTTGCGCAGGTCCAGGATCAACTTCTTCGCTCCCTGCTTCTCAAGCGTCTGAATCGCCGCGGCCACATCGGCGCGTCGATTGGCTTCGAGCGTCGGAACGATCACCAGCCCGATTCCGTCGGGCAGCATCTTTGTAGTCACTGCCGGCCATAGAATCGGAGCGCGCACCAGCGCCATTTTGCTCGGTTCCGGATTGCGGAAACGCATCACCCCCAGTTCAATACTGGTCCCAGGCTCACCGAGCAACATCATCTCAGCGTAGGCCAGCGGCATGTCGCGAGTGTTTACGCCCGCCATCGTTTCAATCATGTCGCCCGTGGAGAGACCGGCCTTTTCGGCGGGTGAACCAGGAACGGAATCGACAATGGCGACGTAGCCGAAGCGCTTTGCCAGGATCAGGCCGGTCCAGCCCTTGGCCTCCGCCTTCGTCTTCTGCCACTGTTTGAACTGATCGGCGGAGAGATAGCTGGCGTACGGATCCAGCGATTCCAACAAGCCGTTCAACGCGCCCAGCGTGACATTCTTCATGTCCGGCTCTTCCACGTACTCGCTCTTGATCTTGGAGAGCACTTCGGTGAAAACACCAATGTGCCGGTAGGTCTCTTCCGGAGAGGAGGTCGACTTGTTGACCGCGCCCAGCAGCAGCACGCCGACCAGGCCCAATGAGAAAACGGTGATGATGAATTGCAGTTTGCGGTTCAAGAGGCTGCCTCCTATTTCTTTTACAAGTATACGATGCGCGAGCGGAACAAATGGTTAGCGCGATTCTGGCTTCTGCGATTTCAGCCGGTGATATTCGGTTAAAACCTTCTCAACGTAGGCTTGTGTCTCGCGATACGGCGGGATGCCGTTATATTTCCGCACCGCGCCTGGCCCCGCGTTATACGCGCTCAACGCCCGATAAACCTGGTCAGGGTACTGTTCGTACTGGAGCAGCAGATCCCGCAATAGCCGGGCGCCGCCCTCGCTATTCTCCCGCGTGTCGTGCGGGTTGACGTTTAAGGCGCGGGCGGTATCGGGCATCAATTGCATCACGCCAATCGCACCTTTTGGTGATAGGGCGTTGGGCTGAAAGGCCGACTCGATCTTGGCGATACTCAACAGAATTTCCGGCGGCAGGCCGTTCTGGCCAGCCGCGTCACGAAGATGTTCTTTGGCGGTTTTCGCCTTCGGAGCCGGAAGCGGAGCAGCCGGAAGCGGAGCCGGAAGCGCTTTCACTACCTCAACAGGCTCAAAAGTTTCAATCGACTCGACCGACGCCCGCGGAATTTCCATGGTCCCCGACGCCGTGTGCAGGCGCAAACTGTCACCGATGATTTCGTGCCGGTCCACCGCCAGCCGAAACCCTGTATGCAGGACAATCTCCTCCGCCGCGAACAGAAACAACGCGAAAAGCGGCATCATTTCGTAGTCCGGTAATGCCGACGGAGCAGAACGCCGATTGTGAGAAAAACCAACGCCGCGCCCTCCATAATCACCGCGCCGGGTTTCATGCCGTTTCCATAGAAATAGAGCCCGGTGAGCGAAAGGATTCCGGCGGCGATAAAAAACGGGAATGTGTTGGACGCGTTGTCCATCTTCAAAAGAGTATGACGCAGCCCGTGCCGGAAGCGTGCAAGGGTGCTTGACAGTTTTTGGGGTTCTGGGCGAAACCACTCCCTGACGGTCGTGGCTCGGAATTTGTCGTGGCTCGGAAACGGTTGCGCTGATTCCGGAAGAGTTACTGAGGCGCGAGCGTTCCCCCATTCGGTTGAGCACTCAGCGTGCAACGCGTTATTATTAGTGCTTTCCCCGATGACTACCGTTACCCACTTGGAATGCAGCGTTACCGGCGAGCGTTACGAAGCCGGCGCCATTCAGAATCTATCCCGCGCCGGCATGCCGCTGCTGGTCCGCTACGACTTGAAAACCGGGCGCGAAAACTGGAATCGCGACTGGCTCGCCAACGGCCCCCGCTCCATGTGGCGATACGCCCCGGTGCTGCCCGTGTCAAAACCAGCGGCCATCGTCTCCCTCGGTGAAGGCTGGACGCCGTTGATGAAACTGAAGCGCTACGGCGGCTACAAAAACCTCTGGCTGAAGGACGAAGGCCTTAACCCCACAGGCTCCTTCAAAGCGCGCGGCCTCTCCTGCGCCGTCTCCATGTGCGTCGAACTCGGCATCAAAAAAGTCGCCATCCCCAGCGCCGGGAACGCCGCCAGCGCCATGGCCGCCTACGCCGCCGCCGCCGGGATTGAAGCCCATATCTTCATACCGCAGGACGTCCCGCAATCGAATTTCATCGAATGCAAAGCCTTCGGCGCCCACGTAACTCTGGTCGACGGACTGATCTCAGACTGCGCCAAAATCGTCGCCGATCGCCGCGAAAGCGAGGGCTGGTTCGACGTCTCCACTCTGAAAGAACCCTACCGCATTGAAGGCAAGAAGACGATGGGCTACGAGCTCGCCGAGCAGTTGCAATGGCGCTTGCCCGATGTCATCTTTTACCCCACCGGCGGCGGCGTCGGCCTCATCGGAATGTGGAAAGCTTTCGACGAAATGGAGGAGATGGGCTGGATCGGGCCGGAGCGTCCTAAGATGATCGTCGTCCAAGTGGATGGCTGCCAACCCGTCGTGCGCGCGTTCCAACAAGGCGCAGAGCGCAGCGAATTCTGGCAAGGCGCGACAACGGTCGCCAGCGGACTCCGCGTCCCCAAACCGCTCGGCGATTTCCTCGTCCTCCAAGCCGTCCGAAAATCCGGCGGCACGGCGATTGCCGTTTCCGACGCCGACATGATGAAAGCGGGAGTGAAACTCGCGGCCGATGAAGGCATCTTCGTCGCCCCGGAGGGCGCTGCCTGCATGACCGCCATGGACCAGTTGGTCGCCAGCGGCTTCCTGCAAGCCGATGAGCGCATGGTCATTTACAACACCGGTTCCGGGCTGAAATACCTGGAGGCCTATTCGGAGATGTTTCCGCGGTAGCCGCTAGTCTCCGATTCACCGCGAAAAGTCACTGCCTTTTCCCAGGCAACTTCTCCTGATCGAGAATACTCCCTATGTCCCGCGCTCCATGCAGGATGCGAATGACACGCAGGGCGTCAGGCTGGACGACGTAGAAAATGAGAATGTCCTCAAACCCATTGACTGGCCATGAGCGCAGTCCCGTGGTTACCGGATTCAAAAGAATTTTTGGAGCCCCCATTTGCGGCATCCGGCAGATTACAGCGATGGATTCATCGACGGCATCGAGAAATCGGGCCGCGATTTCTAACGAAGCCTTTTGTGAGAAGTACCGGAATTGGCGGAGGATGTCATCTTTTGCCGCGGGCCTGATGACGTGCTTCACGAGCGCTTCTTGCTGCCTTGGTGTTTTCTTGCAAAATCGAGCGCCTCAGTTTTGAGATCCTTCCAGAATGCACGCGTCAAAGGAACGTCAGCGCCGCCAGAGGCCAATCCCTCCACAAGCAGCGCTTCAAGGCGCGCGTCATCTTGCCGCGTTTGCGCCTCCCGCAGCAGCGAGCGAAAGTACTCGCTGACGTTTCCATAGCCTTTCGTTGCAAGCTGCTCATCAATGAAGGATTTCAAGGAGTCGGGGAGCGAGACTGTGACGGTAGGCATTTTTCTCAAAAATACCATCTTTAAGAACGAATCTCAATAGATCGCAAATCCTTCTACCCCCCATCCATCCTCACCCACAGATTCATCGTGTTCAACTCCGCCCGTCCGCTCGCTTTCAGATACAGAAATAGCTGCATCCGATACGCCGCATAGTGTTTTAGCAGCAGACTCACCAGCATGAACCCGCGGCTGGCCTTTCGTCCGAACATCTCCATTTCCGCGCGCAAATCTTCGTCCGGATGAGTCCCGATCAGGCGGTGATCCCGAATCGTGCCAGGTTGCCGTAGTCGTGAGGCGTGCTGTTTTCCTTCAGCCAATCGAGCGCGGATTGTACGTCCCCGCGAATACCCATTCGGTCAGACTAACAAGATATCGGGCTTCTTGCAGATCTCGTATCGCGCGCCTTGGCAGGCGGGAATGACGTCGAAATCGTCAATGTTGGACGGCCGCCTCGGCGCGACGCGCTCGCGCGAAATCAAGTTCGCGATCACCAAAGTTGCCTATTGTCAAACCCGATGCGTGTCGGCCCGCCAATACTTAACAAGCTGCTTAATATCGTCCGGCTTCATGTTCTGTTCCGCGGCCCGAACGGCGAGCGCCGGAAATTCATCGTCGCTGGCGAATCGCAGCGCCACAATCTGCCTCGGCTCCAGCCGCGGATCCAGCGGTTTGCCGGTCAAAATGAAGTGACGAATACTCTCCTCGGCGCGGATCGCGCGATCCTGCGCTTTCAGCGCGAACGCGCGGGCATAAAATGCCGTGGCGAAGACGCACGCCGTCAGCACCAGCACCAGCGCCGCGCTGTACAACCGCTGGTGATCGCCAATCGATCGGTACAGATTCACTCCGCCGCCGATGAATAGCAGTAGCAGAAGGACGCCGACAGCCAGGAAGCCGGGGACGCGCTGCGTGTGGTTTTGATAAGTCTGGGTTGCCATCGGTTCTATGGTCGCACGCGGCGCTGATAAGATTGTCGGCATGGACTTGTTTGATGAAATTGTGCGCCTGCGCCGTGTGGGGCAGAAGTGCGCGCTGGCGACGATCGTGCAAGTGAACGGCTCAATTCCGAGTTACGAGAGCGCGAAACTGCTGGTGCGGGAAGACGGGTCGATGATCGGAACCATTGGCGGCGGTTGCGTGGAAGCGGAAGTGTGGAACGCCGCCCGCGAAGTGATCGGGACTGAAAAACCGCGCCATATGAAGTTCTCTCTGGGCCAGGACGCCGCCTACGACAATGGGCTGATTTGCGGCGGACAGTTGGAGGTTTTTGTGGAAGCGATCGTACCGCAGCCGAAGGCGTTTATTTTCGGCGCCGGCCATATTTCAAAGAGTCTCTGCAAAGTCGCGACGCTGGCCGGCTTTTCGGTCACAGTAATCGATAATCGCGAACAATACGCCAATCGCGAGCGATTCCCCGAGGCCGAGGATGTCTTCGCCGAGGAGTACGAGGACCTCTTCGGGAAGCTGTCGATCCGCGACACCAGCTACGTCATCATCGTCACCCGCGGCCACCGCGACGATATGCGGGTGCTGCGGTGGGCCGTCGATACCCAGGCGCGCTACATCTCCATGATCGGCAGCCGCCGTAAGGTGATCGGCGTGATGAAGGAACTGGAAAAGGAGGGCGTCGCCGCGACCGATCTGGACCGTCTCTTCGCCCCAATGGGCTTCGAGATCGGCGCCATTACGCCGGAGGAAATCGCTGTTTCCGTGGTGGCGGAGATGATCGCGGCGCGCCGGAATCCGGAGGCGAATTGGCGGCAGCATTCCAAGTCGATTTTCCAGGCCGATGCCGACAAAGCGCTGGTAAAGTGAAGCTTTCCGGAGTGATTTTAGCCGCGGGTCTATCGCGGCGAATGGGATTTCCCAAAGCGCTGCTTCAATGGGAGCAGGAGACGTATCTGGACCGCCTGATTCGATTGTTCGGCCAGGTTTGTCAGGAGGTCGTGGTGGTGCTGCGGCCGGCCGCCGAATCTGGCCTAGCCGCCTGTCGCCGCTTAAGCGAAGCGCGAATCGTTTTCAATCCGGACGCCGAGCGAGGCCAGTTAAGCTCCCTCCAAACCGGCTTGGCCGCCATCACCGCCGACGCCGTCCTGTTCACCCCCGTCGACTACGCACACGTGCGCGAAGCGACCGTCCGGGCCGTCTCGGCGGGCTCGTCCGCCATGGTCTTCCAACCCAGTTTCGGCGACAAACACGGACACCCGGTTTGGATCCAGCGTCCAGTCGTCGAGGCGTTGCTGGCCGCGCCGGTTGACAGCGCCGCGCGCGACGTCGTGCGCCGCTTCAACCGTTCGTTCATCGAAGTCGACGACGAAGGCTGCGTCATGGATTGTGACGACGCGGCGGACTTCAAAACCGTCCGGGAGCGAATGGCATGAAGCGCAAAATCATAGTAATCACGGCCATCATTGCCGCCCTCATGGCGGGCGCGCCTTTCCTCCGCGCCGACCGCTTCGGACCGCGCATCCAAGCCGGGCTGGAAAGCGCTCTGGGCCGGAAAGTGGACATTGGCGACGTGCGGCTTCACTTGTTGACCGGCCCCGGTTTTAGCGTCCGAAATGTTGTCATCCATGAACGCCCGGAGATCTCGGCTGAGCCGTTCGCCTACGTGGATGATCTCGTTGTGCGGATACGTTTACTGAGTCTGCTCTCCGGAAGGCTCGAGTTTTCGAGTCTCCGCCTCGACAAGCCGCACGTGAACCTGATGCGGCACGCTAACGGTGCCTGGAACGTGCGGGCGCTGCTGGCCCCGCCTGCCCCTGGCGCTAGTGGACCCGCCGCGCCAATGCCGGAACTGGAAGTCCGTCGCGGCCGCTTGAACTTTAAGATCGATGGCAGGAAATCGGCCTATTACTTCACCGGCGCCGACATCGATTTTTCCGCCGTCGGGGAAGGGAATTTCGATATCTGGTTTGTCGGAGAAATGGCGCGGACGGATCGGATGGCCAGGGGCCTGGGCCGCATCACCGCGCGAGGCCGTTTGCGCGAAACCGAAGGCGGGCCGAGGCTGAACCTCGACGCTCAGTTGGAGCGCGGGGCCCTCCAGGAATTGGCGCAACTGGCCGGCCCGCGCGACTTCGGCGTTCACGGCGTGGTGAAGAGCCGCGCGGAGATCAGCGGACCTGTCTCGTCGCTCCAAATCAAAGGGCAATTGGAGTTCACCGAACTGCACCACTGGACGCAGCCCCCGCGCGCGGCTGCCGTCAGCGTCGCGTATTCCGGGTCCTTGCAGTTGGGCGCGCAAACGCTCCGTCTGGAGACGGACGCCAAACGCCCGCTCCGCGTGAAAGTGGCGTTGGATACGTTCTTGACGCAGCCCCGGTGGCGTGTTGAGACGGAAGCCGCCGGGCTCGGCCTGGATCCTATGGCGGAGTGGCTGCGGCCGCCCGGAGCGGAGTTCAACGGGATGAAACTGGCGGGGACGCTGGACGGGCAAGTGTTGCTCACCAACGACGCCAAGGCGAGCGGTTCCGCGGAATTGACCGGGCTGGATTGGAGTTGGGGGCAGGACAATCGTCTGGAGGCGGGACGGTTGCAGGCCGAGTGGAAGAATGGTGTGATCCGGCTCGCTCCGGCCGCTTTGGAGTTGGACGGCCAGGCGCTTCAAGTGGATTGTGAATGGGCGCTGAGCGAGTTGGCGTGGGAATGCCGCGGAGCCGGCAGAGGACACGAAGTGAAAAGACTCCAGCGGTGGATGAAGGCGCTGGGACTGCGCGCCGAGTGGGTCGAGGATTTGACGGCCGGACAGATTCGCGGAGCGTTGACGGTGGCCCAATTGGGCATGGAGCCGCCGCAGTGGAAAGGGCAACTGGAGTTGCGCAACGCGGTGCTGAACCTCCCGGAACTGGCGGTGCCGGTGAAAATCGCGGCCGCCAGTGTCGTGTGGCAGCACGAACGGCTCGTGATGCCCGGTTTGAAGGCGAGCGCCGGCGGGATTTCGTGGGCCGGATCCTATCGCTATGAAGCCGGAGCCGAGCGGCCGCATCGATTGGTAGTGGATGCCGATGCCGTGGAATTAGCTGATTTGGAGCGGGCGTTGGGTCCGGCGTGGAGAGGGACCGGATTCCTTTCGCGAGCGACGGGTATTGGCGATAGGAAGGAAAGCGGCGCCGCGGAGATCGAGGTCCGCGCCAAACGCGTAGGCGTGCTGGAGAATGTGCGCGCGACGGTTTGGCGCGAGGGCGACAAGGTGACTGTTTCCACCGTAACCGGGGAGTGGCGGAACGGAAAGTTGAAGGGGGCCGGGACGGTACGGCTCGGCGGGGACATGGACGTGGCGGGAACCATCGCGGGACTCAGTTGGGAAGGCGGGACCGTCGAAAGCGACTGGAAGTTATCCGGCCGCGGGCGGCTTACCGCGCAGGGGGCGGCCCGGCTGACCGGCGGATTGGCCGAGTGGGTAAGTGGAAGTTATAAGTGGGATAGTAATGGAAGGTTGTCAGTTACTAATGCGGAGGGGTCATTTGACGGCAGGAAGATAGCCGGTAAAATAACAGGGCCCGTTGAAGGGCCGCTGCTGGTCGAGTGGGCGGAGCTATTGAAACTACGGATCACTGGGAAGCCATTCGCGGTTATGGTTGAGGGGCGGTAGGGCCATCCAGCAACGCCATCAGCGCCCACGCCGTTGTCGAGATATGCTGCGCATAGCTCTGCGATCCCGCCGGCCGCGTCGTCTCCGGCCACCCGCCCTCGGGCATCGCCCCGCAGTGCGATTACCGCAATTGCCGTGTCAAATACTTGCGCGGGCATCCCCGGATACTCTCCCCAACCCCCATCCGAAGTCTGCGCGACAACCAGATACGCCCGCGCATCCACTCGCCCCGGTGAAGCCAGCAACAGCGCCGCCGCCTCCAGCACGCTCCCCGGTTTTT
>SHUN01000083.1 GCA_009697495.1 Bryobacterales bacterium
CTTCGTCATCTCCCACACCAGCGGCGGCCCGCTGGATGAGAACTTCTTACTAATCCGGGTCTCACCGGAAATTCCGTTATGACTCGCCCCCAGAAACGAGGGCCAGTCTTCGGTCACCGCGTTCTTTTGCAGCGCCGCCGGCTTCTTGTGACGTTTCGCTTCTGGATTGGCTTTCACCACGGCGGGCACACCGTTTGGCGCGGCGACTTTGGGCGGCGCTGGATCGGCGAACTTCTTTTGACCCCAAACCGCGAGCGAACTGAAAAGGAGGGAGCGTCGATTCATGTGGCGTCGGAACCTATTCTCTCATTACACTGGCAACAGTTCCATGCGCCTCGTCTACTTCTTCCTCGCCCTCCCGCTCATCGCCGCCGATCCGGCAAAAACGCTGGCCGAGTTGCTCACGCTGCTCCTGCCCTCCCGTGTCCCCGCCGATGGCCGCCTGAATCCGCTCGACAAAACCTGGGAAGACTGGGTGAAACGCACCGGCGAACTCCCGCCCGATTTCGACAAACTTCCATCCATCCCCGGCCTCCCCGATCCGCTCCAAGGCGTCAAAACGCAAGCCCAGTGGCCCGCCCGCAAACAGCAACTCCGCAAGGATGTCCAGCATTGGATGTTCGGCGAATTCCCGCCCACGCCTGCTAATCTCCGCGCTGTCGTCACTGCCACGCGCCGCGAAGGCGCCGTAACGGTTCGCGAAGTCCGGCTGGAGTTCGGCCCGGACCACCGCGCCACGCTTCGCGTCGAACTCATCATCCCTGATGGCAAAGGGCCCTTTCCAGTCTTTCTCACCAACCACGCGCACAATCGTCCCTGGGTCTACACAGCCGTGCGCCGAGGCTACATCGCCTGCATTTATCACGCCACCGATCCGCGCTACGGCAACGGTGACGATTCCGATGCCTGGCTCGACATTTACCCCGGAATTGATTTCCCTGTCATGGCGAGATGGGCCTGGGCCGGCTCGCGAGCCGTGGATTATCTGTTCACGCTGCCCGAAGTCGACAAGGCCAAAATCGGCATCACCGGCCATTCGCGCAACGGCAAAATGGCGCTTCTCGCCGCCGCTTTCGATGAGCGCATCGGAGCCGTTGTCCCCTCCAGCGGCAACAGCGGCGAGTCCAATCCATGGCGCTTTACATCGGACCCATTCGCCAATGAAAGCATCGAACTGCTCACCGGCGGCCAGTCGCATTGGTTCCATCCGCGGCTGCGATTCTTCTCCGGCCGCGAGGACAAACTTCCCGTCGATCAAAATACACTGCTCGCCCTGGTCGCCCCTCGCGGGCTGATGCTCTATACCGGCTACGCCGAATCGGCCAGTAATCCGGTCGGCTTCGAACAGGCGTATCGCGACGCTCTGCGCGTCTACCGTTTCCTGGGACGCGAACAAAACATCTGGCTGCATCTGCGCGCCGGTGAGCACGGAACCACCGCCGAAGACGTGGAGATATTCTGCGATTTCTTTGACTCCGTATTCGGCCGCCGCCCGCGCCCCAAACTGGAGTCGTGGTCGCACGGCTATACGTTCGAGAACTGGCGCCGCCTTTCTAAGCAGGTTATCGACCCGTTAAAACAAGCGGCTATCTCTGACCCTCGCAAGCAGATCGAATGGGCACTCGGCGTTGAGCCTCCCGCCGTGCCGAACATGCAACTGCGGCATTCTCCGCTGGAAGTTTCAACGGCTGATAACTGGTTGGCGGGCATGTTCAAACGGCCCTCGGCGAACGCCGCCACGCGGGATCAAATCGCCAAGCAAGGCATGGCCTGGAAGGAAGTGCCCATCGGCGACGGCGTCATCGGCGATCTCTTTTACCCCGCAAATCAGACGGCTGGAAAGCTGCCCGTCGTCATCTGGCTCCACGGCTACAGTTATCAATACGGCTGGTCCATGCAGTCGCCGTGGCTTGCCAGCGTCAACGATCTCCGCATGGATCAACGCCCCTCCATTCCCAACCTCGTTCGCCGCGGCTTCGCCGTGTTGGCCTTCGATCAAATCGGCTTCGGAACGCGCGTGCTCGAATCGCGGGAGTTCTACGCCCGATATCCGAATTGGTCGCTGATGGGCAAGATGGTAGCCGATACGCGCGCCGCCATCGATACTTGCACACAGCTCGATATTATCGACCCGGCGCACATCTCGTTGATGGGTTACTCGCTCGGCGCCAAGGTCGGCTTGTTGACCATGGCGCTCGACTCACGGGTCCACTCGCTGGCCGCGATCGGCGGGTTTGACGCACTCCGCCGCGCAACGAAAGAGAAGGGAGTGGAAGGCGTTCGGCACTACTCACACATTCACGGGCTTATGCCGAGGCTCGGTTTCTTCGAAGGCCACGAATCGAAGCTGCCATTTGATTTCGACGCGGCGCTCAAGTTAACCGCCCCCCGCCCGGTGCTGCTGATTGCCCCGGCGCTTGACCGCTACGCCCGCATCGCCGATGTGGTGGCCACCGTGACTCCAGTCGCCTACCAAAACCTGACCTTCGAAACGCCGTTCGACTTCAACCGCTTCCGCCGCCAAACCCAGGAGCGCGTATTCAACTGGTTCGCCACCACCCCCTAGCCTGTGGAAAAGTGGTGCCAGGCACCACTTTTCCACAGGCTAGGGGAGTATCCTCATCCTGATGCCCTCAATCCTTTTCTTCGCCATCGCCTTTACCGCCGCCGCCCAGAACTGGCAACCCGTCACCGGCTGGCAGGATACCAAATTCACCGGCCACGGCAAGTCGCGCGTGGAAAACGGCGTCATCACCCTTGATCCCGGCGCGCCCATGACCGGCGTCACCCGGCCCGGTCCATTCCCAAAAACCAACTACGAAATCCGCTTCGAAGCCACGCGCGTCAAAGGCGGCGACTTCTTCGCCAGCCTCACCTTCCCCGTCGGCGAGTCTCACTGCACTTTGGTCACCGGGGGCTGGGGCGGCGACATCGTCGGCCTCTCCAGCATCGACGGCTGGGACGCCTCCGATAACGAAACCCGCACCTATTTCACATTCGAAACCGCCCGCTGGTACGCCTTCCGATTGCAGGTTACGAACACCCATATCAAAGCCTGGATCGACGATAAACAAATCATCAACGCGCCTATCGCCGGCCGCGAAATCTCGCTCCGCCGCGGCGAGATGAACTTATCCGCGCCGCTCGGCTTCGCTAGTTACAATACCGCCGGCAGTATCCGAAAAGTCGAATACCGCCCGCTCGACCGCCCTTAACGCGTTTTGACTTTCGTCCAACTCCGCGACGCCGCCGACTGCAACACCGCGTCCGTCACATCATCCGTCGCCAACCCCTCACGGAACGTCGGCGCGGCGCTCGTCCCGCCCCCAACAGCCGTGAGGAAATCCGCTATTTGATGGATGAACGTGTGCTCGTATCCAATCTGCAAACCGGGGACCCACCAGTTAGCCATGTACGGATGCTCGCGATCGGTAATATGAATGCTCTTCCAGCCGCGTAACTTACCTTCGTCTTTATGATCGAAATACTGCAACCGGTGTAAGTCATGAAGGTCCCACATAATGGACGCATTTTCGCCGTTGATTTCCAAAGTATAAAGCGCCTTATGCCCGCGCGCGTACCGCGTCGCTTCAAATGTCGCCAGTGACCCGTTATTGAACCGCGCCAGAAACAGGCTGGCATCGTCAATCCCCACCGGCGTCACTTCGCCCGTCAGCGTATGCTTGCGCTCTTTGATAAAGGTCTCCGTAACCGCCGAAACCTCATCAATCCCGCCATTCAGCCACATTGCCGTATCAATGCAATGCGCCAGCAGATCGCCCGTCACGCCGCTTCCGGCCACCTTCACATCCAGCCGCCACAGCCCTTCCCCGCCCTGCGGCAGGTCACTGGAAATCGTCCAATCCTGCAAAAATTTCGCGCGGTAATGGAAGATTCGCCCCAGCCGGCCTTCGTCAATCAACTGCTTCGCCAAAGTAACTGCCGGCACGCGACGGTAGTTATACCAAACCATGTTCGCCACGCCGGCCTTTTCCACCGCGTCAACGATAGCTTCGGACTCCGCCCCATTCCGCCCCAATGGCTTCTCGCACATCACCATTTTACCGGCCTTCGCCGCGGCAATCGCGATCTCAGCGTGCGTATCATTCGGACTCGCAATATCGATCAAATCGATGTCCGGCGATTCCACTACTTTCCGCCAGTCCGTCTCCGCTGAGGCATAGCCCCACTTATCCGCGAACGCCCTCGCCCTCTCCCCGTTCCGAGCGCAGATTGTCTGCAAGACCGGCTGAAACGGCACATCGAAGAAGTTATTCACCTTGCGGAACGCATTCGAATGCGTGCGCCCCATGAACCCGTAACCAATCAGTCCAACCCGAAGTTGTTTCATAGCTTAGTCCCAACCATGCGCGTCGCGAACAGATATCATCGCCTGTAACACTTCGTTCCATGTCTGTTGATTCAGCATGACGGCGTTCGAGAACATGCACCCGTCCCAACAGATGTGCTGTACCGCGCGCGTCAGGTTCCCATCGTCATCGCGCAACCAGGCCCCGGCGTCGCGAACGATGTCCAATTTCCCGTTCGGATCAAACGGCTGACAGTGCCGCCCGGTCTTATCGTGCGACCCGGCCCCCTTCACCGTCCCATCGTTCTGCGCAACGTGGAAATCGATCATCCACGGCCGTAGCGCCCGCGCCATCGTCCGATACGCCTCAGCCAACGCGACGCCGTCCTCGGAGCCCTCCGGCAACAGCCGGTCCTCCGGCGCGTTATAGCCCATCGTGAACAGCATGGTGTGCGCCATATCGGCCTGGAATCCCAGTGTTTTCGGCCTTCCCACCATCTCCAGCAGCTTCACATTCTGCCGCCAGCTATGCATCCCCGCCCAGCAGATCTCCCCCTCGGCCGCCAGCCGTTCGCCAAACTCCTCGGCGATATCGCAAGCCTTTCCAAACGTATCCGCAATCCGCCGCGTCCCCGCCTCCGGGTCTGCCAGCCAGTCATGCGTCCCGGTCGCCGAATCAATTCGCACCACGCCATAATTCCGAACGCCCAAATCCTTCAGTTTCCTGCCGATCCGGCAAGCCTTGCGAACTTGTGTCAGGAACTTCTCCTGCTCCACGTCGTCCCCCATCGCCGATCCGCCGCCCGTCGGCCCCCACACCGGAGCCACCATCGAGCCGACAACCAGCCCACGCCCGCCAATGTCATCGGCAAGCTTCTTCAGGTCGTCATCGGTGGAGTCAATGTCCGTATGCGGCGACGCCAGAAACAGGTCGACGCCGTCAAACTTCACGCCATCCACTGAGGCGCCGCAAGTCAGGTCCAGCATCGTTTCCAGCGAAATCGGAGGCTCCGAATCGGGGCCTTTGCCCACCAATCCAGGCCACATCGCGTTATGTAGCGCGGGAGACGCGCACTTAGTTTTCATCACTTTTCCTCGCCTGTCAGCATATATCAGAAAAACTCGGCAATCGCCTGGCGCGTATGCGCAATATCGCCAGCGGTGTGAGCCGTCGAAACGAACGCCGCTTCAAACTGCGATGGCGGAAAATACACGCCCCGCTCCAGCAAATGATGGAAAAATCGACCGAAACGCGCCGTGTCGGACGTCTTCGCGGCCTCATAATCCGTCACGGGCGTTTCCGTGAAAAACAGCGTGAACATCGATCCCACGCGATTCACGGTTAACCCCGCCGGCAGCCCTTCGCAAAGCGCCGCTGCCCTCGTCTCCAGCCCCTCATATAACCCCGGATTCAACCGTATGTGCCGCAACATCGCCAACCCCGCGCTCACCGCCAGCGGATTGCCCGACAACGTCCCCGCCTGATACACATTCCCCACCGGAGCCACCTTCAGCATGATCTCTTTCCGCCCGCCGTAAGCCCCGATCGGCAGCCCGCCGCCAATGATTTTCCCAAACGTCGACAGATCCGGCGTGACCCCGAACATCGCCTGCGCCCCGCCCCGCGCCACGCGGAACCCCGTCATCACCTCATCAAATATCAACAACGCTCCATGTTTCCGCGTCAACGAAACCAGCGCCTCCAGAAACGCGGACGACGGCAACACACAACCCATATTGCCCACTACAGGCTCCAAAATCACGGCGGCAATTTCTGAACCGTGCGCCGCAAACGCCCGTTCCAACGCCTCCACGCTGTTATAAGGCAATGCAACCGTCGTATCCGCAAACGCCTTCGGCACGCCCGCCGTGTCCACAATTCCCAACGTCGCCATCCCGCTCCCGGCCTTCACCAGCAGCGAGTCCACATGCCCGTGGTAACAGCCTTCAAACTTGATCGTCAGGTCGCGCCCCGTAAACCCACGCGCCACCCGAAGCGCCGACATCGTCGCCTCAGTCCCCGAATTCACCAGGCGAATCATTTCCATCGACGGCACCGCGTCGCGGATCTCTTCGGCCAGCTCTATCTCCCGCTCCGTCGGCGCACCGAAACTTGTGCCGATCGTCAGCGCGTCTTCTATCGCCGCGAGTATCTCCGGATGACGGTGGCCGAGTAACATCGGCCCCCACGAACCTATAAAGTCGATGTACTCATTCCCATCGGCGTCCCACAGCCGCGCGCCATTCGCGCGAGCCATGAATCGCGGCGTCCCGCCAACGCTGCGAAACGCCCTCACTGGCGAGTTCACTCCGCCCGGCACCAGTTCCTGGGCGCGGGCTAATAATGCTTCCGAACGAGAAGTATTCATAACAATCTAAGGATGCGACTTCGGCGCCACTGGCGGATGGCCCGCCGGCATCTCCCCCGTCGGCATCGCCGTGTTGCCATGCGGATTCGCCACCGACGGCTTCACCGTCCACTTCCCGCCTTCCATCAGCAGCGAATAATTCATCTGGATTCCCGCGCCCCCTTCCTTCGGGGAAACGGACACAGTGGCGTCCGCCTCTTTGTCTCGAAAACTTACGAAGACAACGTCGATTTTCATCGACTTCGCCAGCATGTCGCTCCGCTTGCCCAGATGATCGATGATCGCCTGTTTGACGGCATCCTGGTTTTGCGGCGCTTTGGCGCAAGCGGCCAAGAGCGCAAGGAAGAGAAATAGAATTCGTACAGGCACACAAGGATTATAGCGGGCAGGCGTGTAATTGGGAAAGAGAGCGGCGTTGCAAATTCTCCGCGCGTTCATTCTCCTTTCCTCCGCACGTGCCCGCTAACGCACCGCCGAAGCCTAAGCCGATCCGCGAAACCGATCTCCTCAAAACCATCCAGCACTTACTCACTCAGCAGCAACAAACTCTCTAACTCCGCCACCGCCCGCCATCCATCCCGCAATGCGTCAAAATACTCATCCTGTAACTCAAAGTAAGTCCGCTGCGCCATCAACACGCGCGGATACTCTCCCTGCATCGCTCGAAAGTTATTCTGATAGATTTCAAACGCCTGCCGCGCACCGGGCAGCATCTCCTCCCGGTATCGCACCACCGTCGCCCGCGCCGCCTCATACCGCTGCCACACCCCGGCAAATCGCATCCGCTGCGCCCTCTCCGTCCGCTCGCCCTCCAAACGGGATCGCTCCACCCCCGCCTTCGCCGCCCGCAAGTTCCCCTGCTGCCGGTTAAACAACGGAATCTCGATTCCCACGTCGAAAATCCCCTCCATCCCCACCGGCCTCCCGCCAGGCACATCCCCATACTCCCCATTCCGCCGCAACCCGCCGCGCACCTGTAAATCCGGCACCCGCGCCGCCCGCGCCCTCCGCAATTCGAACGCCGCCCGCGCGCCCTCTGTCGCCGCCATCGTCATTTCCGGACTCTGCGCCCGAATTCGCCCCCATAACACATCCCGCTCCAACAACGGCAGATCATCCGCCATTCCATCCAACTCCCGAGGCGTCACCGCATCCACATTCAGCAACGCCGCCAACTCCGCCCACGCCCGCCGCTCCATCTGCCGCCCCTGTTCCAACCGCAACTCCGCCCGTTGCGCCTCCACATCCGCCGCCCGAATATCCGGCTCGTCCAACCGTCCCAAATTCCGCAATTCCCGAGCAATCTTCGCCGATTCCGCCGCATTCGCCGCCAATTTCGCCCGTGCCCCCGTTCGCTCCCCCGCCGCCAGCGTCTCGTAGTACAACGCCGTCAGCCGCCCCCGCAAACGCAAACGCCAACCCTCCCGCATCGCCCGCGCCAATTCCAACTCCTGCCCCGCCAACCCGCGCTCAATCCCAATCTTCCCCCCCATCACGATTCGCTGCTCCACAAACCCGCCCACGCTCCCGCCCCGCGTCGCCCGCGAAACGTGTTCCCCCGTCGCCCCAACCGTAGGATTCGGATACAGCCCTGCCTGCAATTGCCGCCCCTCCGCCATCACCACGGTCGCCTCCGCCTGCCGATACTCCGGGCTTTGCAGCAACAACCGCCCTTCCAAATCCGCCAGCGTCAACCCCGCCGCCAACAAAAATAACGGCGTCATTTCACACCGCCCTGATGCTGCTCATGTCCGCCCGCGGGAGCCTTCCTCGGCGGCGGATTCTTCCGCAACTCCTCAATCTTCCCGTACACCTCCGGCGTCACCACTCGTATCAAAGTCATCATCCCCCCCATCGCCGCCGACCAGCTTTTTCGCAGCCCGAAATTCTCCGGTTTATGCGAATACGGATCGTCATCCGGCATCCACATATCTTGCGGATACCCCGGCACTTTCTTCTTCTCCGCATCGTCCTTCGGCCAATGCTCCGCCCCATGTTGCATCGGCCCAACCATCGGGAACATGTTGTTCATCATGTGGTGCGGCAAATGGCAATGCAGCATCCACTCACCAATCATCTTCGCCGTGAACTCAATCTCACGCACTTGCGCCACGCCCACCAGCACCGTGTTCTGCGGATACCAAAGCGCCTCCGGCACGCGCCCGCCCTCCGTCCCCGTCATCATAAACTGGAACCCGTGCAAATGGATCGGATGATGATCCATCCCCATGTTCAACAGCCGTATCCGCACGCGCTCGCCCTCCCGCACAATCATCGGCGTGCAGTCCGGCCCTGACTTGCCATTAAACGTCAGCCAATTGAACTCCATTGCCAGCGAGTTCGGCACCGGATTGTTCGGCCGCAAATCCCACTCCTGCAGGATCAGCCCAAAATCCCGGTCGACGCGCGGCCCCGCCGGCACCTTCGGATGAATCAAAAAGAACCCGATCGATCCCATCATTTCCTGCATCGGAAAATGCGAATGATAGAAACAGGTGTTCGTCTGGTTCAGCGTGAACTCGTAGACATGGGTCCCGCCCGGCAGCGTT